>NZ_BCBQ01000156.1:0-7081 GCF_001320885.1 Pseudomonas sp. NBRC 111140 | reverse complement strand
CTCGGTGCAGCAGACCTGCCCGCGCTGCCATGGCCAAGGCAAGATCATTACCGACCCGTGCACCTCGTGCCACGGCGAAGGCCGTGTCGAAGAATACAAGACGCTGTCGGTCAAGGTGCCGGCGGGTGTTGATACCGGTGACCGCATTCGCCTGTCGGGCGAGGGTGAGGCCGGTACCCATGGTGGCCCGACCGGTGATCTGTACGTGGTGATCAGCGTGCGTGAGCACGAGATCTTCCAGCGCGACGGCAAGCACCTGTACTGCGAAGTGCCGATCAGCTACACCGATGCCGCCCTGGGCGGCGAGCTGGAAGTGCCGACCCTGGATGGCCGCGTGAAGCTGAAAATTCCGGAAGGCACCCAGACCGGCAAGCAGTTCCGTTTGCGCGGCAAGGGCGTTGCTCCGGTACGTGGTGGTGGTGCGGGCGACCTGCTGTGCCGCGTGGCGGTGGAAACCCCGGTCAACCTCAGCCGCCGCCAGCGCGAGCTGCTCGAGGAGCTGCGTGATTCGCTGGAAGGCGACAGCTCCCACTCGCCCAAGGCCAGTGGCTGGTTCGATGGCGTGAAGCGCTTCTTCGGCGATCTCTGACAAGGAAATGGCTATGCGACGTATTGCGGTAATGGGTGCGGCTGGGCGGATGGGCAAGACCCTGATCGAAGCCGTACAGCAAACCCCTGGTGCTGGGCTGACGGCGGCGATCGATCGCCCTGACAGCTCGCTGGTGGGCGCTGATGCTGGTGAGCTGGCGGCCCTCGGCCGGATCGGAGTGTTGCTCTCCGATGACCTGGCCAAGGTGGCTGACGAGTTCGACGTGCTGATCGACTTCACGCACCCTTCGGTGACCCTGAAGAACCTGGCGTTCTGCCGCAAGCACGGCAAAGCCATGATCATTGGCACCACGGGCTTCTCTGTCGAAGAGAAGCAGTTGCTGGCCGAGGCCGGCAAGGACATTCCAATCGTGTTCGCCGCCAACTTCAGTGTGGGTGTGAACCTTAGCCTCAAGTTGCTGGATATGGCGGCGCGGGTGCTGGGTGATGATGTCGATATCGAGATCATCGAGGCGCACCACCGGCACAAGGTCGATGCGCCGTCGGGTACTGCATTGCGCATGGGTGAAGTGGTTGCCAATGCGCTGGGGCGTAACCTGCAGGAAGTGGCGGTGTATGGCCGCGAAGGCCAGACCGGCGCGCGTGATCGCAAGACCATCGGCTTCGCTACCGTGCGGGCCGGCGACGTGGTGGGCGATCACACCGTGTTGTTTGCTGCCGAAGGCGAGCGCCTGGAAATCACTCACAAGGCCTCCAGCCGCATGACCTTCGCCAAGGGGGCCGTGCGTGCGGCGCTGTGGCTGGATGGGCGTGAGCCTGCGCTGTACGACATGCAGGATGTGCTCGAGCTGCGTTAAGCCGCTACGCGGTGTTGGTTTCTTCGCGGGTTTGCCCGCGAAGAAACCAACATGGACGTCAGCCTGTCGCATTCATGTGTTTTAGAGACACATCCACGGTAGACCGAAAACGCACTTTTCTGTAAGCTACAGCTTTAGTGTGTCCACTAAAAGCGCGCAGCGAATTGAATTCAGCACATGAAAGCGGGGTGACGTGTCCATACGTCACTCCGCTTTTTTGCAACCTGCGATCGCCCTTTCATGCTTGATTTACGGGAGGTCTTCTTGACAAAGCCAGCCATACTCGCCCTTGCCGACGGCAGTATTTTTCGCGGTGAAGCCATTGGTGCCGACGGTCAGACCGTTGGTGAGGTGGTATTCAACACCGCTATGACCGGCTACCAGGAAATCCTTACAGACCCTTCCTATGCGCAGCAAATCGTTACCCTGACCTACCCGCACATCGGCAACACCGGCACCACGCCGGAAGATGCCGAGTCGAACCGCGTCTGGTCCGCTGGCCTGGTCATCCGTGACCTGCCGCTGCTGGCCAGCAACTGGCGTAACACCCAGTCGCTGCCTGAGTACCTCAAGGCCAACAACGTCGTTGCCATCGCCGGCATCGACACCCGCCGCCTGACCCGTATCCTGCGTGAAAAGGGCGCCCAGAACGGTTGCATCCTCGCCGGTGACAACATCAGCGAAGAAGCCGCCATCGCCGCTGCCCGTGGCTTCCCAGGCCTGAAGGGCATGGACCTGGCCAAGGTTGTCTCCACCAAGGAACGCTACGAATGGCGCTCCAGTGTGTGGGAGCTGAAAACCGACAGCCACCCGACCATCGACGCTGCCGACCTGCCGTATCACGTGGTTGCCTTCGACTATGGCGTCAAGCTGAACATTCTGCGCATGCTGGTTGCCCGTGGCTGCCGCGTGACCGTGGTGCCGGCCCAGACCCCGGCCAGCGAAGTGCTGGCACTCAACCCGGACGGCGTGTTCCTGTCCAACGGCCCTGGTGACCCCGAGCCGTGCGACTACGCCATCCAGGCGATCAAGGAAATCCTCGAAACCGAGATCCCGGTATTCGGCATCTGCCTCGGTCACCAGCTGCTGGCCCTGGCTTCCGGCGCCAAGACCGTGAAAATGGGCCATGGCCACCATGGTGCCAACCACCCGGTCCAGGACCTGGACACCGGCGTGGTCATGATCACCAGCCAGAACCACGGCTTTGCCGTTGACGAAGCCACCCTGCCGGGTAACGTCCGCGCCATCCACAAGTCGCTGTTCGACGGCACCCTGCAAGGTATCGAGCGTACCGACAAGAGCGCGTTCAGCTTCCAGGGCCACCCTGAAGCGAGCCCAGGCCCGACCGACGTCGCGCCACTGTTCGATCGTTTCACCGATGCCATGGCCAAGCGCCGCTGAGCATCCTGCATCAAGGCCCCGGGCCGGCTCCTGCCGCGCCCGGAAGCGCCTGACCCAGATTGTTCAAAGCGGCTTGCCGACTGACCCCGGATTTGAGTGACCACCATGCCAAAACGTACAGACATCAAAAGCATCCTGATTCTCGGCGCTGGCCCGATCGTGATCGGCCAGGCCTGCGAATTCGACTACTCCGGCGCCCAGGCCTGTAAAGCCCTGCGCGAGGAAGGTTTCCGCGTCATCCTGGTGAACTCCAACCCAGCCACCATCATGACCGACCCGGCCATGGCCGACGCCACCTACATCGAACCGATCAAGTGGCAGTCGGTGGCCAAGATCATCGAGAAAGAGCGCCCAGACGCCGTATTGCCGACCATGGGTGGCCAGACTGCACTGAACTGCGCCCTGGACCTGGAGCGCCACGGCGTTCTGGAGAAGTTCGGCGTAGAGATGATCGGTGCCAACGCCGACACTATCGACAAGGCTGAAGACCGTTCGCGCTTCGACAAGGCGATGAAGGACATCGGCCTGGAGTGCCCGCGCTCCGGTATCGCCCACAGCATGGAAGAGGCCAATGCGGTCCTCGAGAAGCTCGGCTTCCCATGCATCATCCGCCCGTCGTTCACCATGGGTGGCACTGGCGGTGGTATTGCTTACAACCGTGAAGAGTTCGAAGAAATCTGCACCCGTGGTCTGGACCTGTCGCCGACCAAAGAGCTGCTGATCGACGAATCGCTGATCGGCTGGAAAGAGTACGAGATGGAAGTGGTCCGCGACAAAAAGGACAACTGCATCATCGTCTGCTCCATCGAAAACTTCGACCCGATGGGTGTGCACACCGGTGACTCGATCACTGTCGCTCCGGCACAGACCCTGACCGACAAGGAATACCAGATCATGCGCAACGCCTCGCTGGCGGTGCTGCGTGAAATTGGTGTGGAAACCGGCGGTTCCAACGTGCAGTTCGGTATTTGCCCGAACACTGGCCGTATGGTCGTGATCGAGATGAACCCGCGCGTTTCGCGTTCGTCCGCCCTGGCTTCCAAGGCTACCGGCTTCCCGATCGCCAAGATCGCCGCCAAGCTGGCCATTGGCTACACCCTCGACGAGCTGCAGAACGACATCACTGGCGGCCGCACCCCGGCTTCCTTCGAGCCGTCGATCGACTACGTCGTCACCAAGCTGCCACGCTTCGCCTTCGAGAAATTCCCGAAAGCCGACGCCCGCCTGACCACCCAGATGAAATCCGTGGGTGAAGTCATGGCCATCGGCCGTACCTTCCAGGAATCCCTGCAGAAAGCCCTGCGCGGCCTGGAAGTCGGTGCTTGCGGCCTCGACCCTAAAGTCGACCTGGCCAGCCCGGAAGCTGCCAGCATCCTCAAGCGCGAGCTGACCGTGCCGGGTGCCGAGCGTATCTGGTACGTGGCTGACGCCATGCGTTCGGGCATGACCTGTGAAGAAATCTTCGCCCTGACCGGCATCGACATGTGGTTCCTGGTGCAGATGGAAGATCTGATCAAGGAAGAAGAGAAGGTCAAGACCCTGGCCCTGTCGGCGATCGACAAGGACTACATGCTGCGCCTCAAGCGCAAGGGCTTCTCGGATCAGCGTCTGGCTGTGTTGCTGGGCATCACCGACAAGAACCTGCGCCGTCACCGCCACAAGCTGGAAGTGTTCCCGGTGTACAAGCGCGTCGACACCTGCGCCGCCGAGTTCGCCACCGACACCGCCTACCTGTACTCCACCTATGAGGAAGAGTGCGAGGCCAACCCGTCGACCCGCGACAAGATCATGATCCTGGGTGGCGGCCCTAACCGTATCGGCCAGGGTATCGAGTTCGACTACTGCTGCGTACACGCTGCCCTGGCGCTGCGTGAAGACGGTTACGAGACCATCATGGTCAACTGCAACCCGGAAACCGTCTCTACCGACTACGACACTTCCGACCGTCTGTACTTCGAGCCGCTGACCCTGGAAGACGTGCTGGAAGTTTGCCGCGTCGAGAAGCCGAAAGGCGTGATCGTTCACTACGGCGGCCAGACCCCGCTGAAACTGGCCCGCGCTCTGGAAGAAGCTGGCGTACCGATCATCGGTACCAGTCCTGACGCCATCGACCGCGCCGAAGACCGTGAGCGCTTCCAGCAGATGGTTCAGCGCCTGAGCCTGCTGCAGCCGCCAAACGCCACCGTGCGCAGTGAAGAAGAAGCCATCCGCGCTGCGGGCGGCATCGGTTACCCGCTGGTTGTGCGCCCATCCTACGTACTGGGCGGCCGCGCCATGGAAATCGTCTACGAGCTGGACGAGCTGAAGCGCTACCTGCGTGAAGCGGTTCAGGTGTCGAACGACAGCCCGGTACTGCTCGACCACTTCCTCAACTGCGCCATCGAGATGGACGTGGATGCGGTGTGCGACGGCACCGACGTGGTCATCGGCGCGATCATGCAGCACATCGAACAGGCCGGCGTTCACTCCGGTGACTCGGCGTGCTCGCTGCCTCCTTACTCGCTGAGCAAGGAAGTGCAGGACGAAGTCCGCGTACAGGTCAAGAAAATGGCCCTGGAGCTGGGCGTGGTCGGCCTGATGAACGTGCAGCTGGCCCTGCAGGGCGACAAGATCTACGTGATCGAAGTCAACCCGCGTGCCTCGCGTACCGTGCCGTTCGTGTCCAAGTGCATCGGCACTTCCCTGGCCATGATCGCCGCCCGCGTCATGGCTGGCAAAACCCTGAAAGAGCTGGGCTTCACCCAGGAAATCATCCCGAACTTCTACAGCGTCAAGGAAGCCGTCTTCCCGTTCGCCAAGTTCCCAGGGGTTGACCCGATCCTCGGCCCTGAGATGAAATCGACCGGTGAAGTCATGGGTGTCGGTGACAGCTTCGGTGAAGCCTTCGCCAAGGCTCAGATGGGTGCGAGCGAAGTGCTGCCGACCGGCGGTACCGCGTTCATCAGCGTGCGTGACGACGACAAGCCACAAGTGGCAGGCGTTGCTCGCGACCTGATCGCCCTGGGCTTCGAAGTGGTTGCAACTGCTGGCACCGCCAAGGTTATCGAGGCGGCTGGCCTGAAAGTACGCCGTGTGAACAAGGTGACCGAAGGTCGCCCGCACGTGGTCGACATGATCAAGAACGACGAAGTGTCGCTGATCATCAACACCACCGAAGGCCGCCAGTCGATCGCCGATTCCTACTCGATTCGTCGCAATGCGCTGCAGCACAAGATTTACTGCACCACGACCATTGCGGCCGGTGAAGCCATCTGCGAAGCGCTGAAGTTTGGTCCGGAAAAGACCGTTCGTCGCTTGCAAGATCTGCATGCAGGACTGAAAGCATGAGCATTACCAAGTACCCGATGACCGTCCAGGGCGCTCGCGCCCTGGAAGAGGAGCACCTGTTCCTGAGCAAGACCGAGCGCCCACGCCTGAGCCAGGCGATCGGTGAAGCACGTGAGCTGGGTGACCTCAAGGAAAACGCCGAATACCATGCTGCCCGTGAAGAGCAGGGCATGGTCGAGGCGCGTATCCGCGATATCGAAGGCCGTCTGCAGAATTCGGTCGTGATCGACGTGACCACGATCCCTCACACCGGCAAGGTGATTTTCGGTACCACCGTGGTACTGGCCAACACCGAAACCGATGAAGAGGTGACCTATCAGATCGTCGGCGAGGATGAAGCCGACGTGAAACAGGGCAAGCTCTCGAGCGGTGCGCCGATTGCCCGTGCCATCATCGGCAAGGAAGAAGGTGATACTGTCGTCGTCAAGACGCCTAGCGGCACGGTCGAGTACGAGATTGTCGAAGTCAAGCACATCTGACCGGCGCCTGCGGGCGCCATCCCTCGAGGGGATCCTCTGGCAACTGGCCCAGGTGTTCTGGGTCGGTGGCCTGTGGGTGTTCCATGTGGGGCTGGTGCCTGCGCTCAAGGTCAGTGGCCTGGCGCCGCTGCTGGTGCAGGATATCGCCGGGCAGATCGACCGCTGGTTGATCGGCGTGGCGTTGCTTGGTTTGTTGACCCAGCTTGCGGTGCTGGCGAGGGTGGACGGCCTGGCGGCCTGGTGGCGGCAGTTTCGTGGCCAGATGTTGTTGCTCGGTTTCGGTGCGTGCGTGGGGTATTACACCTTGCGCTACGGTATTTCCGTAGGCGAGCGCTGGCAGATGTTCTGTTTCCTGGTGCTGGGTTTTTCCGGCATCGTGCTGGTGGCCCAACCGGTCCCGGTCAGGGCGCGTTCACCGCGCCACTGATCGGAGCTACCGTTACTTGTAACGGTGGATGTTGGACAGCT
>NZ_BCBQ01000155.1:0-7464 GCF_001320885.1 Pseudomonas sp. NBRC 111140 | reverse complement strand
CGCGCATTGGCGGGACGAGGGCGATCCAGATACCACGGAAATTCGACATGCAAAAACTCCTGATGTTGACCGAAAGTCAGCGTCAGAGGATGAAGAGTCGAAGTGGTCTGGCAGGGATACCTGGCGCCTTCTGTCTCGTCAGCCCACCTGACGAGACAGCGCGCCTCGGTCAGATGAGCGGCTGTTTCTTGGATTTCTTGGCAACGGCAACGCACGCGCCTGCCTGGGCGATGAAGCCCGAAGCGGAAATGGCGTGGTTGGATATGGACATGCTGGCAAGCCGGTTGCGTAGATATGGCTGGATAATGGTGGTGCGTCGGGGCTGCTGTCAACCCTGGCCATGTCGATGCAGTCAACGCCACTCGCTGTAGGGTTCCAGCGGCGTTACCGGCAATGCCAGGTTGCCGCGCCATGGCTCGAACAGGTAGCGCAGGTAGAGCATGCCATGGCTAGGCGCGTAGTCATCGCTGTGCTGCCAGTCGAAGCCGCCGCCCAGCACCCACTGATCACTCAGGCGCCGTTCGAACAGGCCACGCACGCGATAGCCCAAGCCGCTGCTGTCGCTGGCTTCAGTCATGGCATCGATGTTGGAGTCAACGCCATGCTGCGCCAGCACCTTGCGATTGACGTGCGCGTGCGGATACAAGCGACTGCTGTCACTGTGGGCCTGGGACCAGCTGACGGAACCTTCCAGCAGCACCGACCAATCGTAGTTGCGCCAGGCATAACTGACCGGCACGCCCACCGAGCTGTAGCGCTGCGGGCTGTAGTAACCACCCTGCCCCAGGCTGTAGCCGCTCAGGTCCTTGTCGTGGCGCCAGTGCATCAGCGTCAGGCCAACACGCACACGCTCGTCGGCCTTTTCCACCACGCGGTGGTAATAGCCCGCCATGGCCCGAGTACGCTGGTTGTCAGCCACGTTCTCGCCGTACAGCCAATGGTGCCCCAGGCTGGCCCACACCCCGTTGTCGCCGCCTTGGTCCCAGCTTAGGCCCAGCGTGGCACCGTTGGCGGTGACCCCGCCCCAGCGCACGCCCGTCGGGCGGTCGCGTGCCCCGGCGAACGACAGCAGGGAATTGCTCATCGGCCGGCGCGAGGCGGTCAGCGACCAGCCAACCTGGCCCAGGTCACCGTTGACCGTTGCGCCGCCCAGCCAATTGTTGATGGCATAGCCTTGGGTGGTGCCCAGGTCGAACGCCCAGCGGCTGCCCTGCCAACCCAACGCCAGCACGCTGCCGTTCGCTGTCTGCGAACCGCCCGTACACGCCGGCAGCGTTTTGCCGTCAGCGGTCTGGCCAACGAACTGGCAGCTGCCGAAGTCGGGGGTGTAGCGCCCCTCATCGTTCTGCTCAAACGCGCCTGCATCCATGCCGATGCGCTCTACCCGCGCAAAGGCAGTGCCGTCCTGCCAAGGGGTATCGACATGCAACAAGGTCGAATGCTTACTCAGTTCGGAAGTGCCAGGCGTACCGTCGTCCTCGCGCCAGCCGTAATCGTGCATCAGCGTCACGTGGGTATTGCGCTGGCGATACAGGGCATCCACGTCACTGCGCAGGCTGCGCGCCAGCCAGTCGTCACCCTCCTGCTCGCGGCTGGCTAGCGTCAATGCACGGTCATCCCGTGGTGCTAGCGCAGCGCGGTCCAACATCTGTGCATCAGCCATGGCTGCCGCATAGAGGTCCAGCGCCCGTTGCGGGTCCTCCTGCACTACCAGGCGGGCGGCGTCGCGCCGTAACAACGGATCGGGGCGCGTCTGCTGCGCTGCGACCCGGTCGAGCTGCCTGGCGGCCTGCTGGTGTTCGCCCAAGGCAACCCAGACCGCCGCCAGGCGTCGCTGGGCATTACTGTCATCGGCAGCCAATTGTGGCACCTGCACGCCCAGCATGTGCCGAGCCTGCGCCAGATTACCCTCGGCCACTGCGCTTTCCATCACCCCAAGGCGCGCATCGGCTCGGCCAGGTTGCACGGCAAGTACACGCTGGTAATAGCCCCGCGCTTTACCAGGCTCACCAAGCGCGGCGGCCCAGTCGGCCAACAGCATCAGGTCATCCGGGCTGGCTTCGCCACGCGCCAGGCTGGCTTCAAGCAAGGCTGTCGCATCGGCGTTGCGGCCTTGCGCCTGCAACTGCTGCGCCGAGGCCAGGGTCATGCGCCGCTGGATACGCTGCTCAAGCGCGTGCATGTCCGGGGTCCAGGCCGGCTGCGGTATCGCTCCCAGGCTGTCCAGGGCCAAGGCATCACGGTCGCTGGACTCCAGGAACAGACCGTGGGCATAGCGGGTTGCCGGGTCATGTGGCTGGTGCTGCACCACCCTGGCGAAGGCTGCGTCGGCCTCGGCGGTGCGCCCCTGATGACGCAGGCTATTGGCCAACTGGTAGACCAGCCAAGGCTCATCAGGGGCCAAAGACGCGGCCTGGTTCAGCACCTGGCTGGCCGTCGACCAGTCTTCGCGCTGCAAGGCTTCATCCCCTTGCTGGCGTAAGCGCGCCAGCGCTAGGCTGCGGCGCAGGCCGGCGAACTGCGTTTGCTGACGTGCTGGCAGGCTGTCCAGGAAGGCCTGCGCCTTGTCTGGCGATTGCGCCTGGTAAACGCGCATCAAGCCACGCACGGCAATGCCGTTATCCGGCGCCATACGCCGGACCTGCAGAAACTGCCGTTCGGCAGCAACTGTATTGCCCTCGGCCATTAACACATCGGCCAGGCCCAACAAGGCGAACTCATCGTTTGGACGCTGCTGGCGTGCCTGCTGATAGCGTGAGCGCGCTGTTGGCAGGTCGTTTGCAGCAAGCGCACGGTCCCCGCTCTGGATTACCGCCCAGTATCGGCTTGCCGACGCCATATCGCTCCACTTGCTGATCTTGTAGCTGTCCTGTTCCTTGTCAGTCGCAGCCCGAAAAGATGCATTGGCTTGGTCGTATCGCTTTTGCGACATCAGCGCATAACCCAACGCCCCATGTAGGCTGGCATCGTCTGGGTACTGGCGCAGCGCCCGGCGCAGCTGTGCTTCGGCTTCGGCATGACGTCCCTTGTCGAGCAGCGCCTTGCCCCGTTGACCAGCCTGCCAGGCCGGGTCGGCCAACAGTTTGCGCTGCTGTTGCAGATTCTCGCTGGCCTGCGCCAACAGTGGCGAAGCGGGGTAGCGCTGGACAAAGGCTTGCCAGGCCACCGCGCTGCTGGCACTCACCGCTTGCCCCGCCAAGTAATCGAACTCGCGCTGGGCCGCAGCATCCCGTGCACCAGGGTCGCGTGACAGCTGATCGAGCAAGGCCAAAGCCTCGCGATCGCGCTTTTCGGCGAACAGCCAACCGGCCAGGGTCTGGCGCAGCCCGGCACTGCCTGGGTACTGCTGATCCAACCGCTGCAACTGGCGAATCGCCCCAGGGCGCTGGCCCGGCAGATTGCCGCGCACGCGCCAGTAGTCCAGGGCCAACTCCAGGCTGGGTGGCTCGTCAGCAAACAGCTGCTCGTACACCGCCAGTGCCTCTTCATAGCGGCCGGTCACCGCCAACAGGCGCGCCTGCTGCAAGCGCCGCGCAGACTCGGGGTGTTGCAGCTCAAGCAGGCGACTGGCTTGGCGTGCTTGCAGGCTGCCAGGTGCCACGGCACTGATCCGGGCGCCCAATTGCTCGGCAGCGCTGCTGTTCTTTTCGCGCAGTGCCAGGCTCAAGGCTGCCAGCAATACATCCGGATTGCGCGGTTCCAGCAACTGCAGCCGGCCCAGTGCATCACGGACCAGGTCGTCACGGTGCAGCGCTTCGCCGCGACGTACCTGGTCCAGCAGCCATTGGCGCTGCTCATCGGCATCCTTGGGTTGCGCCGCTGCCTGGCAGGTGACTGTCGCCAGCATCAGCACGCCGATCATTCGTTGCATGGCGCGCTCCAGGCCGGCAACAAGCGGCCGTGCGGGTCAAAACGATAACGGGCCTCATCCCAGCCTTGGCCGAACAGCACCAGCACCTGGCTGTAATACGCCTTGGCCTCGACCGGCTGATCGCGCAAACGCTGACGCTGGGCCGCCAAGCCGGCCACGTGCGCCGGCGAGGCTGCCAGCAATGGCAGCAATGCCGCAGAAAAGCCGGCCGGCCCCTGGCCGCTGGCTTCGCCGCTGCGTGCGTCCGCGCGCTCGGGGGGGAGCCCCTGGCGCTGGGTCAATGCCGCCATCGGCGCGTAATGGGCGACCAATTCGTTGCGTTGCACCGCATCCTTGGCCAACATGCCGACCCACAGGTACACACGAATGGCGTCGTAATCACCGGCACTGCCATGCTGCGGGTCTGCCGCTGGCTTGCCGGCCGGTGTCCACAGCAGCCAGTCCGGGGCGAAGCCCTTTGGCGACGAAGCCAACCACAAACGCCGCGTATTGGCCGCCAGCTCTCCCCACAAGGGGTCCACCTCGCTGAAGCGGTCGAACAGCTGCAGCGGCAGGTAGCTGGGGTTCAGGCGGGTACCCTGGGCGTCCTCGAAGCCGTAGTCACCTGGCAGCAGCATCACCCCAAGGCCTGGGAGCTTGCGCACGGTCTGCGCCGCGATACGCCACAGCAGGCGCTGGCCCAGTTGCGTGTATGCGGGCTGCTGCCACAAGCGCCCTGCTTCCAGCAGGCTGTAGGCGATCCACAGGTCGGCATCGCTGGCGTTGTTGGCGTCCAGCACCTGCCATTGCTGCTGCTCGTTACGCCCCCACAGCCAGGCCGGCAGGTGCCTGGCCAGGTCACCTTCGGCGAGGTTGTTGCCGGTCCAGCGCAGCAACTGGGCGAAGGCGTCGCGGTCATTGCCCACCAAGGCGAAGAACAACCCATAACTCTGCCCTTCCGACGTGGTGATCAAGCGCGCGTCACTCGGGTCGATCACCCGGCCGTCCGCACTCACCAGCTCGGCCTTGAAACGTTCCCAGGCAGGCCATGAGCACGCCGCCTCGGCATTGGCGAAAACGGGCAGGCCCAGGGCGACCAACCCTACCAGCATCTGGCGCATCATCACCTCGCCTCACCCAAGCGGCGCTTGCCGGCCCAGCGCAATGCTCGCCACAGCAAGAAAGCGAACAGCACCACGCACACCGCCGCGATCGCCGCCAACAACACCGGGTGCTCGGACAAGTGGAACCACAGCAGCAGCCACCACGGCAGCGCGCCGACAAAATAGTGCTCGCCCACAAACTGGCTGCTCAGGCCACTGCTACGCACCAGCGTTACCGAGCCTGCCACCGCATCGAGCTTGCCCACATCGCCAAGCACATCGCGCAGCAACGCGTAATCGCCGTCGCTGTTGGCCAACAAGGCGACCACGCTGCGCTGTTGGTGAAATGGCGATTTCAGGCCGGTGATGGCGGCAATCGGCGCCTGCGCACTGACTGCCACGCGGCTGCTCGCAGCCACCGGCTCGGTATCGAAGCGCTGGCCGCCAGGTAACTTTGCGCTGCGCCCCTGCAGCAGCCAGTCACGCTGAGCGCTGAGCAGCAGGCCAAGGTTGGGCGCATCGCTCAAAGCCTCGGGCAGGTTGCCGATCAGCAACAAGTCGGCGTCTGCCGTTGCGGCGTGTTTCCAGTCATCGATCAGTTGCAGGCCAAGCGCCGGATAACCGATCTGCCCGGCTAGCCCGCCAACCGTGTCGAGCAACGTACCAACCTGCATCGCCGTGGGTTTGGCCGGCATGATGACCAGGGTCTCGGAAAGGTCGGCCATGCGGCTGAACGGGAAGCCGCTGCGGGCGAAGGCACGCAGGTCGGGCATGGCGATGTAATGGTGATAACCGGACAGGTCGATGGTCGAGTTGTCGTCGATCGCTGCGCGCACGTCTACCGGCAGCGAGGTCTGGCAGCGGTCACGCTGAGCACTGCCCAGGGTACTGGCAAAGCTGAAATCGAAGCGGATGCGGTTGCGGTCGCCAATCTTCAGCGCCGGTACCAGCGACTTCTCGGTCACTGCCGTGTTGTCAGCGGACAGCACGGCCAGGCGCATTTGCTCGAGCGTACCGCCGCGCCGGTCATTGCCCACCAGCGGCATGCTGGTGATGTACTGGTCGTTGACGCTGATGCTCAGGCGCGATTCATCGGTCACCGCCGGCGCCGTGTAGCGGTACAGGGTGCGTAGCGCAATGCCCTGGTTACGCCACACGAACAAGTCGGGTGGCAGGTTGAGCGCCAGTGTCACAGGTCGCGGTTGCAGGCCGCTGACTTGCAGTTGCTCAGGGTAATCCAGCAGCTCGGCAAAACGTACCGGCCGATCGGTGCGCGTCCAGTTCGGCGCATCGTAGGGCTGGCGCGGTTGCAAGGCAGTCATCTGCTCCACCTTCACCCGCGCGCCACGGAACAGGTTGTTGCCAACCGCCAGCGCCGAGGCCGCCTTGACCAGGTCGTCGTCGTTACGGCCCAGCACCAATAGCACTTTGCTGAAGCGGTCGTCGGGGTGGTCGATCATCTGCAGCACCGGGCCATCGACCAGCGGGAACTGCTGCAGGTCGGCGAGCAGCGCCGGGCGGCGGTCGTTGCTGGCAAACACGATGCTCGGTGCAGGCTTGTCGCCACGGGCAGGCAATTGGTTGTACAGCACCGGAAAGCTGGCCTTGCGCCAACCGGCCTGGCTGCCGAAATAGGACGCCAGGATGGCCGCCGCACGCTGCTCGCCCAGGCTCGGCACGCCGCTGAACACCACCGGCAACTCCACCTTGCCGGTATCGCGCGCGTCGAAAAATGGCAACGGGAAATACGCCAGGTCGTTTTCCAGCACCAGGGCTTGCTCGTGCAACTGCACCTGGCTCTTGCGGTTCAGGTTCAGCCACAGGCCGCTGTGCGCTGGGTCTTCGCAAATATCGGTGTAGTGCCCGACGAACTCCAGGCGTACTCGGTTGAAGTCGCTGAGCAGCTTCGGGTCCAGCGGCAGCTGGCGGCGCACGCGTTGCCCCAGCTGGTCCTTCTCCACCGGCACCACGCCCATCAATTCGTCATTGAGGTAAACACGCAGGTGCGACAGGTTCGGCAGCAGCGCCGGCGAAGGCGTGTAGTCCAGTTGCAAGCTGGCCTCGGTGGCCAGGCGGTCGCGACGCAAGCCGAACTCGATATGCTCGCTGTTGCGTACACCCAGCAGCAGGCTGTCGGATGCATGCCCAAGCTGCTCGAAGGTTTTCGCAACCGGCCAGTTCGGTACCGTGGGTGTAGGTATTGCGGGCTCGGCAAGCGGGGCTTGGGAGGTAGCAGCGGCGCTCTGCGACAAGGCGGTGAGCAGCGCCATCGCCAGGCCCCAGGCACGCGCGGGATAACCAGTCATCATGCGTCTCGATCAACAGGGTTCATGGAAGGGATTGCCCGCGGTGTGCGGGGCCAATAGCTGGCCAACCACAGCGCCAGCGTACGCAGTGGGCGCAAGCGCGCCCTCAGCCAGGGTGGCATGTGCTCGAACAGGCGCAGGTAACCGACACCGCCCAGCTTCAGTACATCGATCAGGCTGCGCAGCGGGCGCTCCACCTCATGCT
>NZ_BCBQ01000154.1:0-7622 GCF_001320885.1 Pseudomonas sp. NBRC 111140 | reverse complement strand
GATGGTAGTGGGTTACCAAGGTTATGAAGATGAGGATGGTTTCCAGCTGACTCACATCCTCTGTCTGGACCCCGCAAGCGAAACGCCTCGGACCAGTTTGTGGAACGCAGTCATCAATGTGTACGAAGAGGATGGCAGCTCGGTGGGAAGTGGGCCGCTGCCTTCTACCTATTGGGGCTACGATGGGCAGCGCGTGAGTTGCCGGGTTGAAGATGCCTTGGTGATTTGCGGGGCAGATTGATGTCTGGCACAAAAAAGCCGTGCAACTGCGCGGCTTTGTCGTATCTGGTGGGCCCACACGAACTTGAATCGTGGACTAAAGGATCAGAGTTAGCTTGCTACATGTGATAGTAGCAGAAATCTACTGTAAGCAAGAAAAGGTACAGTAACATTAAGCCAGCATCGCAGCGATGTTTGAGCGAAATTTAAGGTAAGTCAACGAATCTTTTCAGTGTACCTCCATTGTACCTCGAAGCCCTCCCAGGGATTAGCTAGCACGACGGCCTGCAGCCCGTATTGAGCTGTTCGTGCCTAGGCTCTCTGAGCTTCCAGCCAAATCAGAATTTTTTCACCTAAGATTTGGATGTAGCGGGAGATGTAATTGCAGAGCAGGTGAGGATAATCATGCTCGATTGAGACTTTCTCGCCAACAAAGTAAAATCTAATTGACACTAGTTCTGTTTCGCTGCTTTTTGTGTAACGACCTCTGTCTTCACTGCAGAGATAAGATTTCCGCTCTACTATGGTTCTAATTGTGTCGGCGTCTTTTGATAGCTGAAGCAGTCCGCCTGCATGCATTAGACAATTTCGAATCTTCTGTGCGCACTTGATAGGCTCGTGCACTGCAATGGTTTCAAGAGGTATTCCTAGCTTCCTGAAGTAATTGAATATTTTTTCGACGCCCGCGCCATTTATGGATGACAGTTGGATTTCGGATGCTTGTTCAGTTGCGATTGCAAGCCGCAAAATATAAGCTTCGAATAGTGAAAGCGTAGAAAATAGGTTGCCAGATGAAATCATATATGGATAGGTGTTGTCCCATCGACGCTTATGAATCGCCGCGCGTGCGGCGATTATTTCTGCATGCTTTTCGATGTCAGGAAAGTAGTGAGTGACTTTTTCTGCTTCAATAGCTTGCTCATGCGTAATGGTATAATGGCTTTTCCAGACAAAATCCATTATATCAACCCATTCGGTCGCGGCGCTGTTTAATATTTGAGAAACCTCGTATGAGCACCTTTCAGATGGTGACATGTTTTTCTTTGCGAGCAGTTCTTGTACGAAGGCATCTATCAAGTTTTCCCTAACCATTCGAGTGTTCTACCAGTGTCAGCTGAGGATTTAAATTTGATATTAATTAGTTTTGTTCTGGTTCTGGTTCTGGTTCTGGATCAGGAAGAGCATAAGTATTTAGCTGGTCGATAACTAATTCCGCATATTGTGTTATTAACGACCTTGTGTAATCAATTAGCTCGTTCAATTCGCGACTGCCTGAGGCTGTGAAAGACGCTCCGTGCCCGATAGCGTTTCTCATTCCTACGAGCCTCAGGGAGCCCAGGCGTGTATCGCGATAGTTGGCGATCACCTCGGATGATAGAGCTGCGAGCGAATATTTTCCCTGGTCGCCTCGGCCTTTTGCGCGGTGGGCTTCTTGGTAGGGCTGACTTCGCGCAGATGTCGCTGCAGCGCATTTTCGAGTGTCAGCCGCTCGGACCCGCTGCGCTGGATATACACACCCCGCACCATTTCATCTTCGGTGCGCCGTGACCAATCCTCGGCGTCGCGTTTGGTGCGGAAGGTTTTGGCGTTGGTCGGCCATCCGGTTTTGCGGATGACAGCCTTCCAGGTGCCGGCAGGGGTTTTGACGATTGTAGCCATCTGAAGGACTCCAAAGGCGTGCAAGCGAAGCCGCACTGTACCTAATTTGTACCTTTAGACCATAGGACTGTACTGAGGTGGTTCCACCAAAAACACGAAAGCCGCGTAGTACGCGGCTTCAAGGTTGGTGGGCCCACACGGACTCGAACCGTGGACCAAAGGATTATGAGTCCTCTGCTCTAACCGACTGAGCTATAGGCCCTCAGTAAGTGGCCGGATTATAACGAGGGTTTCGCACCTGTGCCATCTGAAAGATCTGATAGTGCTATGCGAAGGAACGCGGCCGCGAACTCGTCTGGTGGCAGCGGCAGGCTGACGATGTAGCCCTGGATCTGCTCACACCCTTCCGCTGCCAGAAAACGCTGCTGGGCCTGGTTTTCCACGCCTTCGGCAATGATCGTCAGCTGCATGCTGCGGCCAAGGGCAATGATCGCGCGGGCGATGGCGGCATCGTGTGGGTCGTCGGGCAGGCCGCGGATGAAGGACTTGTCGATCTTGAGAATATCCAGCGGCAGGCGCTTGAGGTAGCTCAGCGAGGAATAGCCGGTGCCGAAGTCATCGATAGCCAGTTGCACGCCCAGTTTCTTCAACTGGTACAGCACGGCCAGGGCCTCTTCTGCCTGGCTCATGATGAAGTTCTCGGTAATTTCCAGCTGTAGGTCACCGGCCTTTAGCTGGTAGTGCTTTAGCAACTGTTCGATGCGCCGGGCCAGGTGCGGGTGGCGCAGCTGGGCGCCGGCAAGGTTGATCGACAGCGGGCCGAAGGGTTGGTAGTGCTGTTTCCAGGCCTGCATCTGTCGGCAGGCTTGCTCCAGAACCCAGTCACCGAGCTGGAGAATGGTGCCATTCTCTTCCGCCAGGTGGATGAAGTGCTCTGGTGGCACCTCCCCAAAGGTTGGGTGGCTCCAGCGGATCAGCGCCTCGGCGCCTACCAGCTTCTGGGTCTTGAGGCTGAGCTTGGGCTGGAAGCACAGGCTCATTTCGTTGCGTTCGACGGCGCGGCGCAGTTCATGCTCCAAGGCGATGCGCTCGCTGGCCTGGGCGGTGAGGTCGCGGGTGTAGGCTTCGACGCGGTTGCGGCCTTTGGCCTTGGAGCGGTACATGGCGGCGTCGGCGTTGCGGATCAGTGTGGCAACGTCAGTGCCGTCCTGTGGATACAGGCTGATGCCGATGCTGGCGCTGGTGAAGAACTCGTGTTCACCGGCCTGGAACGGCGCGGCGAAACAGGCCAGCAGCTTGTTGGCGATGGTACTGGCGTCGCTGGGCTTGTGCAGGCCGGGTAGCAGGATGATGAACTCGTCGCCGCCCAGTCGGGCCACGGTGTCGACGTCGCGCACCTGCTCCTTCAGGCGCTGGGCGATGCCTTTAAGCAGCAGGTCGCCGACTGGGTGGCCGAGGCTGTCGTTGATGTGCTTGAAACGGT
The DNA here is from genome assembly GCF_001320885.1 of Pseudomonas sp. NBRC 111140. Lineage (NCBI taxonomy): Bacteria > Pseudomonadati > Pseudomonadota > Gammaproteobacteria > Pseudomonadales > Pseudomonadaceae > Pseudomonas > Pseudomonas sp. NBRC 111140. The sequence goes on along the minus strand of NZ_BCBQ01000154.1, from coordinate 4,321 downwards.
CGAGGTCGAGGAACAGTACCGCGCCCTGGCGGTTGGAGACTTGCGCGCAGGTGAGTACAGCCTGCAGGCGGTTCTCGAACAGGGCGCGGTTGGGCAAGCCGGTCAGCGGGTCATGGTGGGCCTGATAGTCGAGTTTGGCCTGGGCGTGCTTGATGCTGGAGATGTCTGCGAAAACCGCCACGAAGTGAGTGATCTCGCGTTCACTGTTGCGCACGGCGCTGATGGTCAGCCAGCTTGGGTAAAGCTCGCCGTTCTTGCGCTTGTTGTAGATCTCGCCCTGCCAGTGCCCTTCGTCGGTCAGCTGGTGCCACATGGCCGCATAGAAGGCGCTGTCGTGCTGGCCGGACGCGAGCAGACGCGGGGTCTGGCCGAGGGCTTCGATTTCGCTGTAGCCGGTGATTTCGCTGAAGGCGCGGTTGACAGCACTGATGTGCTGGTCAATGTCGGTGATCAGTACGCCTTCGGCAGTGTTTTCGAACACGGTGGCGGCCAACTGCAGTTTTTCCTGCATCAGGTGGCGCTCGGTGATGTCGCGGGCGATGGTCAGCATGCAGTCGACGCCGGTAATCGGCAGGGGCCGGGCGGACAGCTCGCAAAGGCGGATCTGCCCGTCGCTGCGGCGGATGTGGCAGGTGAAATCACGCACGAAGCCGTCGCGGTTGAGCTGCTCAACCAGGCGCTTGCGCTCGTTGAGGTCTACCCAGATGCCCAGGTCCAGCGAGGTCTGGTCGATGGTCGGGTTGAGGTCATAGCCGGTCAGGCGGCAGAAGCCCTCGTTCACCTCCAGCAGCAGACCGTCGCTCTGGCGCGACAGCAGCAGGCCGTCGGGGGAGGCGTGGAAGGCTTTGGCGAATTTCTCTTCCGAGGTTTGCAACTGTTGCTGGGTTTCCTTGAGCTGGCTGATGTCGCGCACCGCCACTACCAGCGCGGGGGTGCCGTCGAGTTCGAAGGTTTCGGCCGAGGTCAGGCCGGTGAACAGCTGGCCATTGCTGCGGCGGAAACTCATTTCCAGGTTACGGATGCCGCCCTGGTGCAGGTGTTCGAGCACTCGTAGGCCGCTGCCTTCGACGCCCCACAGGTTCAGGTCGGTGGCGGTACGGCCAATCACCTGGCTTTGGGTCAGGCCGATCTGCTCTTCGAAGGCTTCGTTCACCTCCAGAAGGCAGCCATCGCTGTGGCGGGCGATCAGCAGGATGTCTGGGCATTGCTGGAACACCGAGGCGAACTTCTGCTCGGACAGGCGCAGGGCGTCCTCGGTGTGCTTGGTTTCGCTGATGTCGATCATCAGGCCGCGCATCACCGGTTGGTGGCCGTGTTCGATCATGCTGACGATGTTGCGTACCCAAAGGGGCTGGCCGTCGGCGCGGATCACTCGGTAGTCCAGGCTGTGGTCGCGTCCCGCTGCGGTTTCGCTGTCGCAGTACGCCTGGGCCCAGAGGGCGTCCTCCGGGTGCAGGATGCTGCGCCAGAAGCCGGGCCGGAGCCAGTCACTCAAGGGGTAGCCGAGCAGGTCTTCGGCATGCGGTGAAACGTAGCTGTAGGTGAAGTCGTTGGCATCGGCTTCCCAGGCGATGGCTGACAGGCTCTCTACAAGGCCTCGGTAGTGGTATTCGCTGCTGCGCAGCTCTTGCTCCAGGGCGATGCGCCTGGAAATTTCCGAGCTGAGGCGGCGGTTGATGCGGATGACCACGGCCAGCACGGCCATCAGCAACAGCACCGTTGGCAAGCCATATACCAGCAGGTCAGACCAGAACATCCGCTGGTCGACTACATTGCCCACCCAGCGCTGCTGGATCTGGCTGATTTCGCTGCTGCTCATGTCGGCCATCACTTTGTCGAGAATACCGACCAGCACGGCCTTGTCGCGGGGGACGGCCATCGCCAGCTGGTAGCGGTAGGGTGTTTCGCCGCTGACGTACAGGCCGTCGAGTTTGAGCTGGCGCAGGCTCCAGATACTGGAGGCCAGGTCGCCGACCACGGCGTCCACCTGGTCGGTGGCCAGGGCCTGCAGCGTGGAGCTGACATTGGGCAGCGCCACCAGGTTGAGGTCGGGGTGGTGGGTGCGCAGCAGCTCGTGCGGGGCGTAGTTCTCGACCACGGCGATTTTCAGGCCGTACAGGTCATCCAGCTTGCGTGGTTGTGCGCCGCCTTTGTGGGCCAGGATGACAATGGGGAAGTCGAGGTACGGGCGGGTGAAGGCCAGATAGCCCTGGCGTTCGGGGGTGGACATGATGCCGGGCAGCAGGTCGATGCGGCTTTCCCGTGCCTGTGCCAGTACCTCGGTCCAGCTGCTGGGTTCGACCGGTTTGAGTGTCACGCCCAGGCGCTGCTGGATCGTGGCGATGTAATCGGCGGCCAATCCCTGGTACCGGCCCTCCTGGTCGCGAAACTCGAACGGTGGCCAAGAGGCGTCTACGCCCAGGCTCAACTGCGGGTGAGCAGCCAGCCAGGCTTTCTCCTCATCTGTCAGGGTCAGGGCGCCGGCCGTTGTGTTCCATAAAATCAGGAGCAGCAACAGAATGGCCGGCTTCAAGGGCATGGCAGCCTCGCATTCAGGTGGTCTGAAGTCGAGTGTAGACGGGCATTGCGGCAGGTGTGCTGTGGAAGGCGGGCTTTATGTTACGGGCCGCTAAAGAAAAACCCCGGCCTGGGCCGGGGTTTTGTCATCACTCGTCGAGGAAGGAGCGCAGGTGCTCGCTGCGAGTCGGGTGGCGCAGTTTGCGCAACGCCTTCGCTTCGATCTGACGAATCCGCTCACGGGTTACGTCAAACTGCTTGCCCACCTCTTCGAGGGTGTGGTCGGTGTTCATGTCGATACCGAAACGCATGCGCAGCACCTTGGCTTCGCGTGCGGTCAGGCCCGAGAGCACGTCGCGGGTGGCTTCCTTGAGGCTTTCGACCGTGGCCACGTCAATCGGGGACTGCATGGTCGAGTCCTCGATGAAGTCGCCCAGGTGCGAATCTTCGTCGTCACCGATCGGGGTTTCCATGGAGATCGGCTCTTTGGCGATCTTCAGTACCTTGCGGATCTTGTCCTCAGGCATTTCCATGCGCTCGCCCAGCTCTTCCGGGGTCGGTTCGCGACCCATTTCCTGCAACATCTGGCGGGAAATACGGTTGAGCTTGTTGATCGTCTCGATCATGTGCACCGGAATACGGATGGTGCGTGCCTGGTCGGCGATCGAGCGGGTGATCGCCTGACGGATCCACCAGGTGGCATAGGTCGAGAACTTGTAGCCGCGGCGGTATTCGAACTTGTCCACCGCTTTCATCAAGCCGATGTTGCCTTCCTGGATCAGGTCGAGGAACTGCAGGCCACGGTTGGTGTACTTCTTGGCGATGGAGATCACCAGACGCAGGTTCGCCTCGACCATTTCTTTCTTGGCGCGGCGGGCCTTGGCTTCACCGATCGACATGCGACGGTTGATTTCCTTGATCTCGGCAACGGTCAAGCCGGTTTCGGTCTCAAGGTCGATCAGTTTCTGCTGGCAAGCGACAATGGCAGCGTCCTTTTCACCCAGGGCAGCAGCCCACTTGGTGTTGCGCTTGGCCAGGTCACCGCTCCAGGTCTGGTCGGTTTCGTTGCTCGGGAACATGCGCAGGAAGTCGGCACGCGGCATGCGGGCGTCACGGACGCACAGCTGCATGATGGCGCGTTCTTGCTGGCGCAGACGGTTCAGGGCGTCACGTACACGCTCGACCAGTACCTCGAACTGCTTCGGTACAAGCTTGATCGGCATGAACAGGTCAGCCAGGGCCTGAAGGGCCTCGATGCTTTCCTTGTGGCCACGACCGTTTTTCTTCAGGACCTTGGAGGTTGCCTGAAGTTGATCGGATACCGCACCGAAGCGTTGAGCCGCGACTACCGGGTCCGGGCCGCTCTCGGCCTCTTCCTCGTCGTCACCGCTTTCGGACTCTTCCTCTTCGTCGTCGGACTCTTCCTTCGCAGCAGCGGCCTTGGTGCCTGGGATCGGCACTTCTTCGGTCGGCGCGGCAATGTTGTCGTCAGGGTCGATGTAGCCGCTGAGAACGTCCGACAGGCGGCCACCCTCGGTGGTGACGCGGTCATATTCGCCGAGAATGTAATCGACAGTGCCCGGGAAGTGGGCGATGGCGCCCATGACTTCACGAATGCCTTCCTCGATACGCTTGGCGATTTCGATCTCGCCTTCACGGGTCAGCAGCTCGACAGTACCCATTTCGCGCATGTACATGCGCACCGGGTCGGTCGTGCGGCCGATATCGGTTTCAACGGCCGCCAACGCAGCAGCGGCTTCTTCGGCCGCGGCTTCGTCGGTGTCGGCTTCCGCCAACAGAAGGG
>NZ_BCBQ01000153.1:0-8336 GCF_001320885.1 Pseudomonas sp. NBRC 111140 | reverse complement strand
GCGAGGCGAGGGAGAGCGGGCGCGTAGCGCGATTCGTAAGCGGTGCTTGGACCGCGTCGCGCTATGCGCGACAATAACGATCATTTTCGGAGCCCCCCATGACCGATTTCACCCCCGACGCCGTCCTCGATGCCACCGGCCTGAACTGCCCGGAACCTGTGATGATGCTGCACCAGCACGTGCGTAACCTGGCCGCCGGCGGCCTGCTCAAGGTCATCGCCACCGACCCGTCGACACGCCGCGACATTCCCAAGTTCTGCAACTTCCTCGGCCATGAGCTGCTACAGCAGCAAGAAGACGCCGGCACGTTCCTGTACTGGATCCGCAAAAAAGCCGACTGAATCGCTCTGGATCAAGCCCGGCGTACCGCCTACACTGCGTTCCCCAGACAGGAGAGCGCCATGCTGATAGTTGCCGACGAGAACATCCCGCTGCTCGATGCCTTCTTCCAGGGTTTCGGTGAAATTCGCCGCTACCCCGGCCGAAGCCTCGATGCCGCCAGCGTCAAGGACGCCGATATCCTGCTGGTGCGCTCGGTGACCAAAGTCGACCGCCAACTGCTCGAAGGCAGCCGTGTACGCTTTGTCGGCACGTGCACCATCGGCACCGATCACCTGGACCTGGACTACTTTGCCCAAGCCGGTATCTCCTGGAGCAGCGCGCCGGGCTGCAATGCCCGCGGCGTGGTCGATTACGTGCTGGGCAGTTTGCTGACCCTGGCCGAGCTGGATGGCGTAGCGCTGGCCGAACGCGTCTACGGCGTTGTGGGCGCGGGAGAGGTGGGGGGGCGCCTGGTGCGGGTACTGCACGGGTTGGGCTGGAAGGTGCTGGTCTGCGACCCGTTGCGCCAAGCCGCCGAGGGTGGAGACTACGTCAGCCTCGAAACCATTGTGCAGCAGTGTGATGTGATCAGCCTGCACACCCCATTGCAGCGCGGCGGCGAACACCCCACCTGGCACCTGCTGGGGCCGGCGCAGCTGGCACAGTTGCGCCCTGGGGCCTGGTTGGTCAATGCCAGCCGTGGCCCGGTGGTGGACAACATCGCCCTGCGCGAGCTGCTGCTGGACCGCGAAGACGTGCATGCGGTGCTGGATGTGTGGGAAGGTGAACCGCAGGTCGACTTGCAGTTGGCCGACCTGTGCACCCTGGCTTCGCCACACATTGCCGGCTACAGCCTCGATGGTCGCCAACGTGGCACGGCACAGATCTACCAGGCGCTTTGCCGCTTCCTGGGAGTAGACGAGCAGGTGCAACTGGCCGACCTGTTGCCCCGGCCAGCACTGGCGCAGGTCGAACTGGATGCCAGTACCGACCCGGCCTGGGCGCTGGCCACCCTGTGCCGCGCCGTGTACGACCCGCGCCGCGACGATGCCGATTTCCGTCGTAGCCTGAGCGATGACCCGCAGTTACAGCGAGCAGCGTTCGACCAGTTGCGCAAGCACTATCCGCCACGGCGCGAAATCGAGGGGCTGGCAGTGCGCTTGCGCGGGGAGTCGCCGCAGTTGGCGCAGTTGGTCAGTGCCTTGGGTGGGGCGTTGGTCTAAGCGACCTTGCCGAGCAATAAAAACCCGGCGCAAGCGCCGGGTTGCAAAAAATTCGCCGATCAACCTTTGCGTACGCGCTCGACCCGGCTTTCTTCCAGGGCCTTGCAGGCCTGCTGGATCATCTGCTCGGTGATGGGCACTTCACGTCCCTTGGCGTCGATGATCGAACCGCATACCTGTGATTGCTGAGTGGTCTGGGGCTTCTGGTTGTCACTGCCATGCTGCAAGCTCATGCACTGTCTCCTCTTCAGGTTCGAGCTCAGGGTAGCCTTGTGCCGTGACTGGCCTGTGACAGCTTCTGTGTCACGGCAGCAACAGTCCAACAGAAACCCTGTGAAAGCTCCATCATCTGCTTAGACCAATGCGTTATAGCACCCTGAAGCCATTCCCCCGCTCGGGATGAATGGTAGTCTGCGGTTTCCCCAGCATTGTGGTCGTCGCCATGCCCGAATCGGTTTCCCCACGTCAACGCCGTGCCTTGCGCCTGGCCTGGCAGTTCGTTCGCCCCTATCGTCGGCAAGTGCTGCTGGCCTTGCTGGCCTTGGTGGTTACCGCCGCCATTACGTTGTCCATGGGCCAGGGTATCCGCTTGCTGGTGGACCAGGGCTTCATGACGCGCTCCGCGCACCAGCTCAACCAGACCATCGGGCTATTCCTGGTGCTGGTGCTGGCCCTGGCAGTGGGCACCTTCAGCCGTTTCTACCTGGTGTCGTGGATTGGTGAGCGCTGCGTGGCCGATATCCGTCGTGCCGTGTTCGACCACCTGATCGGTCTGCACCCAGGTTTTTTCGAAGACAACCGCAGCTCCGAGATCCAGTCACGGCTGACAGCGGACACCACCCTGCTGCAATCGGTCATCGGTTCATCGCTGTCGATGTTCCTGCGCAACGCGCTGATGGTCATTGGCGGCGTGGTGTTGCTGTTCATCACCAACCCCAAGCTCACCAGCATCGTGGTGGTGGCCCTGCCGCTGGTGCTGGCACCGATTCTGCTGTTCGGCCGTCGGGTGCGCAGCCTGTCACGGCAAAGCCAGGACCGGGTCGCCGATGTAGGCAGCTACGTGGCCGAGACGCTTGGGCAGATCAAGACCGTGCAGGCCTACAACCACCAGGCGCACGACCGCGAACTGTTCGCCGGCACAGTCGAAGCGGCGTTTACTGTGGCCCGCAAGCGAATTGCTCAGCGTGCCTGGCTGATCACCTTGGTGATCGTGCTGGTGCTGGGGGCGGTGGGTGTGATGCTGTGGGTCGGGGGCATGGATGTGATCGCCGGGCGTATTTCCGCAGGCGAACTGGCTGCATTCGTGTTCTACAGCCTGATCGTCGGCAGCGCTTTCGGTACGCTCAGCGAAGTGATTGGCGAGCTGCAGCGCGCCGCAGGTGCGGCCGAGCGCATTGCCGAACTGTTGGCGGCGCACAGTGCGATCCTGCCGCCCGCCGTGGTACAGGGGCAACCACAGCAGCGGGCCAGCGGGCGTATCGAGCTGCAGCAGGTGGTGTTCGCCTACCCGTCACGGCCCACGGTGGCGGCAGTGGATGGCCTGAGCCTGGCCATCGAGCCCGGGCAGACCGTAGCGCTGGTCGGCCCCTCGGGGGCAGGCAAGTCGACCCTGTTCGATTTGTTGCTGCGCTTCTACGACCCCCAGCAAGGGCGCATTCTGCTCGATGGCCAGGCGCTTACCGAATTCGATCCTGACCAACTGCGCCGGCAGTTCGCCCTGGTGGCGCAAAACCCATCGCTGTTCCGTGGCACGGTAGAGGCCAACATCCGTTATGGCCGGCCCGAGGCAACCTTGGCTGAAGTCGAAGCCGCAGCTCGCGGTGCCCACGCCGACGCGTTTATCCAACAACTGCCGCAGGGCTACCAGACACCGCTAGGGGAAGGCGGCATAGGGCTTTCCGGCGGGCAGCGTCAGCGCCTGGCGATTGCCCGGGCATTGCTGGTCGATGCGCCGATCCTGTTGCTGGACGAAGCCACCAGTGCCCTTGACGCGCAAAGCGAACACTTGATCCAGCAAGCGCTGCCCAGCCTGATGGCTGGGCGCACCACGCTGGTGATCGCCCATCGTCTGGCCACGGTGCAGCATGCCGAGCGCATCGCGGTCATCGACAAGGGTCGGGTAGTGGCGGTGGGCACTCACCGTCAGTTGATCGAGGAAAGCCCGCTGTATGCGCGGCTGGCAGCGCTGCAGTTCACCACCGGTTAGCTTGTCGCGGCTTTGTAATATTTTTGTAGTAATTGCCTGAGAGTATCTGCCTCAACTGTTGCGTAAGTGCTTGACCTGGCTGCCATTGCTTGATGGCAGCCTTTTTTTGGCCTGCCAGTAATGGGGCTGTACAGCGGCCTCAGCCTACCCCTCTGGTTCCGAGACCCTCGATGTTGCGTAAATCCCTCAGAGTGCAAATTCTCTCGCTGCTCGGCGGCAGCGTGGTGGCGATGCTGCTGATCGCCCTGGTGTGTTTCCAGTTTCTGTCGTCCAGCGTGCGTGGTTACGCCGAGTTGGTGGACGGGCCGCTGCGGGCCTCGCAATTGATTGACGAAGCCAACCTGCAGTTCAAGATCCAGGTGCAGGAATGGAAGAACGTGCTGCTGCGCGGGCGCCAACCGGCAGAGATGGACAAGTACTGGCAGCAGTTCCAGGCCCGCGAGCAGCAGGTGCAACAATTGCTCGGGCAACTAATCGACAGCAGCGACGCCAGGCTCAAGGAGCCACTACAGCAATTGCGCGACAGCCACCGCCAGCTGGGCCAGGCCTATGCGCAGGGGCGGCAGGCCTTCCTTGCCGCAGGTGGCGACCCGGTAGCAGGCGACCAGGCGGTGAAGGGCGTGGATCGCGCCGCCAGTGAGCAGATGAGCCAACTGGTCGAGCAACTGCGTGCCGATGCCCGCCAGCGTGCGACGAGCATCAGCGCCAGCGCCGAGCGCACGGTATGGCTGGGCCTGCTGGTGATGCTGGCTTCTGCGGTGCTGGTGGGGCTGCTTAGCCTGTGGTTGGTCAATCGCAGCCTGATCGAGCCGATCCGCCAGTTGATCGAGTATGTTGCGCAACTCAGCCAAGGCCGCTTTGCCGCCCGGGTCGACAGCCGCCGTGAGGACGAACTGGGGCGGCTGGCGCGGGCGGCCAACACCCTGCGCGATTTCCTGGCCGACACGGTTGGCCGGTTGCAGGACAACGCGCAGGAGCTGGAAGGCGCCAGTGGCCAGTTGCGCAGTATTGCCGGCGACATGGCTCGCGGTACTCATGACCAGTTCCAGCGTACCGACCAGGTGGCGACGGCCATGCACGAGATGTCCGCCACCGCACAGGAGGTGGCTCGCCACGCCGCCGAGGCAGCCCGTGCAGCGGATGACGCCGACCACAGCGCCCAGGCGGGCGAGCAGGTGATGCAGCAGACCATCGACATCATCGGTGTGGTCAACCGTGAAATCGCTGGCACGGCGTCGGTGATCCGCGATCTGGAGCATGACAGCACGCGCATTGGCAAAGTGCTGGAAGTGATTCGTGGCATTGCCGAGCAAACCAACCTGCTGGCGCTCAACGCGGCCATCGAGGCGGCCCGTGCTGGTGAAGCCGGGCGCGGCTTTGCGGTGGTCGCCGATGAGGTGCGCAGCCTGGCCCAGCGCACGGCGGCGTCGATTGCCGAAATCAACCAGATCATCGAAGCGGTACAGTCTGGGGCGGTGGAGGCGGTGAAGGCCATCGAAAGCGGCCAGCAGCGAAGCCAGGAAGGGGCTGAACAGGTCGAGCAGGCCGGGCAGATGCTGCAACGTATCACCCAGGCTGTGGAGGCGATACGCGACATGAACCGGCAGATCGCCACAGCAGCTGAAGAGCAGACCAGCGTAGCCGACGATATCTCGCGCAACCTGATCGAGATTACCCGCATTGCCACGGCCAATCAGGAAGCGGTGCACCATACCGAGCAGGCGGGGCATCGCCTGCATGGTTTGTCGGGGCAACTGGGCGAAGTCACCTCGCGCCTGAGCGCCTGACCTTGGAAAGGGGCCGTCACACGGCCCCTGGGGGAAATCCGCCACCAGACCGCTAAAACCATTGCCCTGTGGCGGGTTGCCGCCATGCGGCCCTTCGTTTTACCCCATATTTGTTAGCCCAACCCCAGTTGGCACATTCCCTGCTCCAGGCGGCGCGCGTGCACACAACAACTGGATAACATCAATGAAGAAATTTCTGCTGACGTTCCTCTGCCTGGGCGTCATCGGCTGCTCCAAACCTGCCGAGCCTGAGAAAACCGTCGACGTGCTGTTGATCGGTGGTGGCATCATGAGTGCCAGCCTGGGCACTTACCTCACCGAGCTGGAACCGTCCTGGAAGGTCGACGTCTACGAGCGCATGGACCAGGTCGCCGAGGAAAGCTCCAACGCCTGGAACAACGCCGGCACCGGTCACTCTGCATTCTGCGAGCTGAACTACACCAGCGTCGGCAAGGATGGCAGCATCGACATCAGCAAGGCCGTGGGGGTGAATGAGCAGTTCGAGGTGTCCAAGCAGTTCTGGGCCTACCAGGTCGAGCAGGGCGTGCTGAACACCCCAAAATCGTTCATCAACAATGTGCCGCACATGAGTTTCGTCTGGGGAGACGAGAACATTGCCTTCTTGCACAAGCGCGTCGATGCCCTGCAACACAGCTCGCTATTCCGCGGCATGGAAATCTCCGAGGACCACGAGCAGATTCGCCAATGGGCGCCGCTGGTCATGGAAGGCCGTGACCCGGGGCAGAAGATCGCCGCCACGCGCATGGCCATCGGCACCGACGTGAACTTCGGCGAAATCACCCGCCAGCTGTTCGCTGCAATGACTCGCAACCCCAACGTGTCGCTGAATGTGCGTCATGAAGTGCGTGACATCGTACGTAACGACGATGGCACCTGGCATGTAGTCGTGGCCGACCTGGCCAACGGCGGCAAGGAGAAGGCTGTCAATGCCCGCTTCGTCTTCATTGGTGCCGGTGGCGGCGCACTGAAGTTGTTGCAGAAGTCGGGCATCCCCGAGGCCGAAGGCTATGCGGGCTTCCCGGTGGGGGGCCAGTTCCTGATGACCGATAACCCTGACCTGGTCGCGCGTCACCAGGCCAAACTGTACGGCAAGGCTTCGGTTGGCGCTCCACCCATGTCGGTGCCGCACCTGGACACGCGGATGATCGATGGCAAACAGGTGCTGTTGTTCGGCCCGTTCGCCACGTTCTCCACCAAGTACCTCAAGCACGGTTCGCTGCTGGACATGTTCGCCTCGCTGAACAGCCACAACGTGTTGCCCATGCTCAATGCCGGTATCGACAACATCGACCTCAGCACCTACCTGATGGGGCAATTGATGCTCAGCTTCGATGACCGCATGAACGCGCTGCGCGAGTACTTCCCCAACGCCAAGAACGAAGACTGGAAGCTGCTGCAGGCTGGCCAGCGGGTGCAGGTGATCAAGAAGGACCCGGTACTGGGTGGTGTGCTGCAGTTCGGTACCGAAGTGGTGGCGGCGCAGGACGGCAGTATCGCCGCGCTGTTGGGCGCTTCGCCTGGCGCCTCGACCGCCGCGCCGATCATGCTGACCGTGCTGGAAAAGACCTTCAAGGACCGCATCCAGTCGCCTGCCTGGCAGGCCAGGCTCAAGGAAATCGTGCCGAGCTACGGCCAGAAGCTGAACAACGACCTGGCGCTGACCAACCAGACCCGCGCGTGGAGCAGCGAGCGCTTGCAGTTGTTGCATATGCCCGTAGAAGCTGAAACCCAAGCCGCGCACTGACGTCGTTCTCGCGCACAACAAAAAGCCCGCGCAAGGCGGGCTTTTTTAGCAGAACCTGGTCGGAGAGACAGGATTCGAACCTGCGGCCTTCTCGTCCCGAACGAGACGCGCTACCTGGCTGCGCTACACTCCGATGAACAAAATCCTACTGTATCCCGTTTTCGCCAGCAAGCCCTTGTTGTTTAAAGGGCCATTGCCAAAACGGGGGCTTGATCAGAGCTCTTTGACGGTGCGGATCTGGTCCTTGTTCAGGCGCGTGCGCTTGCCGTCCAGCTGCTCGAATTCGTAGAAACCGGAGTCTTCGTCGAACTTCGGCGTGTCGGTGGCCTGGATTTCGCGACCATCGTTAAGGGTAATGACAGTCGGCGATGCACAGCCGGCGAGGGCGCCCAGGCCCAGGGCGAGCAGGAAGGCGGGGAGGGTCCGTTTGATCATCGTGTTTCTCCAAGTGCGATGGTGCTAGATGACATTTATGACGCAGGACGTTAGTGCAAGTTCACTCCCAGTGCAGCATAGCGACGATTTCGTCCCCTTGACCCAGGGCAAGGGCGATGGGCGCAACGCCGGAAAAGGTGCGCTGTGATATAACTGCGGCCATCTCATCTTGTTGTGACGGACCCCCATGAAAGCCAAGGCAGATACCCCCTTCGTGGCGTTGAACATCGCCGTGCTCACGGTCAGCGACACCCGTACCTTCGAAACCGACAGCTCTGGGCAAATGTTCGTCGACCGCCTGAGCGCCGCCGGCCATCGCCTGGCCGAGCGCGTGCTGCTCAAGGACGACCTGTACAAGATCCGCGCCCAGGTCGCCACCTGGATCGCCGACGACAGCGTGCAAGTGGTGTTGATTACCGGGGGGACCGGTTTTACCGGCCGCGACAGCACCCCTGAGGCGGTGGCCTGCCTGTTGGACAAGCAGGTGGACGGCTTTGGCGAGCTGTTCCGGCAGATCTCCGTGGCCGACATTGGCACCTCCACCGTGCAGTCGCGTGCGTTGGCCGGGCTGGCCAACGGCACCCTGGTGTGCTGCCTGC
>NZ_BCBQ01000152.1:0-8952 GCF_001320885.1 Pseudomonas sp. NBRC 111140 | reverse complement strand
AGACGCCTAGCTCTACCAACACCCCAGGCCAGAGCCCGAGTCATCGATTCGCCCGGGCGGGAATCGAACGCTTCTTCATGCAAAGCCATTCCACAGCCAGCATACACTCCGATGAACATTTGCGTCTGGCCGGTGCGTGAGAGCCTGACCTGGACATCAATCGTGGTGCCGTCATCGAGCTCCTCGTCATGGATACGATGATGAAGCACTGGATCCGCCCAATTCCAAAACACGTCACCTCGAATACGCATGCCGCCCTCCTACGACTTTAGTCTGATGCGGAAACCTCACCATAGCAAAGCCAAGAGGCAGTTCAATGACTTAGGCTCTGCGAATACAGGCATCAGACAACCGGTCTAATTTTTGATACAAACAAATTTTCTTGTACAACTTTGCAACTTTCATCAGGCGGTCAGAGCAGGCAGCCGCGTTGCCAAGAGGCCGGCTGCTGCGGACGTCAGCAATTGAGGTGTAAGCTTTTCGCGAAGCACCCATTTACACGCGACGATTTCATGGTCGGCAACAGGCTTCTCATTTTCGTGGAATCGGGTGGTGAAGATGTGATGCACAACTGAATCCACTTTGATTGAACACAGAGACAGCAGGCCATACCCTTCAATCGATGTCTCTTCACGTAGCTCTCTTGCTGCAGCTGTATGAGGGCTCTCACCAGGCTCAATCGAACCACCTGGGAAATTCCATTTGCCGCCTTTCTTCCGGACAAGCAGTACCCTGCCGCTTCGCAGGCAGATTATCGTTGCCCTGGATTTGATTCTGCCTTTTCGTTTGTCCCGCATACATGCACTCGTATCATCACCCATCAACACCCAGCCTCTCGCGATACAGAGTAATGGGCTTCTTCCCTGAAGACGTTTCCTGCTGCGACTCGTTCAATTTCATGGGCGTTTCAGCCGTCAATTTGCCTCGGATCAGCAGAGCGCGGCACTGCAGCAAATCCCGGTAGCGCGGTAACCGCCGGTCGGTGTATGGTCTAGAGAGCGTGAAATTTGTCCGGCATGTGAACTGGGCCGGATCCTGACCGTTTAAGCCTCTAAGGACATTTGTAAATGACCAAGGCGGACTCGATTCGAATAACGGCACAGCTGAACGCTTGCAGCCAGGCTATGACATCGCTGAGAGCCTATGAAAGGGGGCTATCAGACAGCTGTTGCACGGATCTTGAGAAACTGCGCATAAGTGCGCAGTCCAGTTCAATGCCTTGAAAGCGTTGGACGACGCCGAAAGACCCGGTGACCCAACCGCCGCCGGGTGGGCTTGGTTACTGGAAAGATAGAAGTGAAATCAAGCGGATTTCGGCTCTGAGAACAGCGGTCGGTTTATCTGAGAATAACGACCGCTGTTGACATTCAGTGAGCGGAAGAGCTACCGAAACTGACTCACTTCAGGCTGATGATCAGTCGCCACCCTCCTGCCGGCCACACGTCAGGACAATGCGCTTTTACACAACGACTCGATAGTTCCGACCAGGTCGCCATACTGCACGGGCTTGGTGAGGTGTCGGTCGAACTGCATGTCCTTCGCCACGCCATAACCGCTCAATGCAATCGCAGGCGTGTACTTATGAACCTTGCCGGCCCTAAGGGCACTTATCAGTTCATGCCCATCCATCTCCGGCATTCCGATGTCGGTAAGAATGACATCGAAGCGCTCCTGGAGTGAATGCTCAAGCGCCTGGGCAGGATCGCTGTAGCTCTTGACCTGGGCACTCTCCATTTCAAGCAGCATGCGCATCACATCCAGGACTGCTGGCGAGTCATCGACCAGCAAAACTTTGAGACCCTTCAGTCGCCCTTGGGACTCGCCGGCTTCATCCCCATCCTTCGGCTCTTTAATCAGCTCCTGAGAGAGTGGCAGCGAGACACTGAACGTACAGCCATGACCGATCCCCGCAGATCGGGCAACGACGGAGCCCCCATGCGCCTGGACCAGCTGGCGAACCAGCGACAGGCCGATACCCAGGCCGTCTCGCTGGTGGGTGGCATGCTTGGGTTTGGCCTGCTTGAACAGGTCGAATACGTTTTCAAGTTCGGCAGTAGGCAATCCGACACCGTTGTCGATGATATCGATGTGGGCGTGCTTGTCCGCCTTGCTGAGCACAATACGTACCTTGGCCGCTTCACCGCTGAACTTCAGCGCATTTTGCAGAAGGTTCCAGATCACCTGTTCCAGGCGGGTCGGGTCGCCGTCGATAATCATCGCCGGCACTTCCGCGCTCGGTTTCTCTAGGGTGATCTCTGCGTTGGGATACTCGTCGATAACGATTGAGTGGATTTCATTCAGCATGGCACCGATGTCGAGCAGGCGGGTCTTCAACTTCAGCTTGCCCGTACGAATGCGCGCCACATCGAGCAGGTCATCAATAATACGGGCCTGGCTGGTAACAGCCTCGCCGATGGCGCCGACCGCCTTGCTGGCGTTCTCGGTGTTGCGAACGGAAGGGAGCCTTCGAAGAATTTCTGCGTTCAGTTGAATCAGGTTAAGCGGGTGCTTGAGCTCATGGGACATGACGGCAAAGAACTCATCCTTCATGTGGATCGTGCTCTGTGTCTCGGCAAGCTTTCTGCTCTGCTCATCGTGCAGCCGTTTATGCCCCGTCAGGTCACGAGCAATTTTCACGTACCCCAGAGCACTTTCAGCTCGGAGCAAGGCGATTTCTCCGCTGCAGAAGAACCGGCTACCGTCCTTGCGCACGTGCCAGCGCTCATCCTCTCCGCGCCCATGCTCACGGGCATTGCGCATCTCGTTCTGGGCAACACCCGCGCTACGATCTTCAGCGGAGAAAATCAGCTCGTAGGAGGAACCGATAACCTCTTCAGCGGTGTAGCCAAAGATCAGCTGAGCGCCGGTGTTCCAGTCCGTGATCTTGCCGTGTTCATCCAGGATGATGATGGCGAAATCGTGGGTGCTTTCGGCGACCAGGCGCATGCGTTCCTGGCCCAGGCGCAGATCTTCTTCGGCCTCACGCCGCTTGGTGATATCGATGAAGGTCAGCACCGTACCATCGATATGGTCTTCGCTGGAGCGGTACGGCAGGAGCCGGGCAATGTACCAGCGGCCTTCGGCGCTGCTGACTTCCCGCTCCAGCATGGTCAGCGATTCATACACGGACGACGCGTCTTCGGCCAATTCTGGATAATTGAAGCGATGGGTGATATCCAGCAGCGAGCGCCCGGTATCCACCGGCAGCATGCTGAAAATGTCCTTGGCGCGCGGTGTGAACCAGCGGATATGCATGTTGCGGTCAACGAACACCGTGGCGATATCCGTGGAGGCAATGAGGTTCGCCAGGTAGTCGTTGATCTTGTCGGTTTCTTCGACCTTGGTCTTGAGCTCGTAATTGACCGTGAGCAGCTCTTCGTTGATCGACTGAAGTTCTTCCTTGCTGGTTTCCAGCTCTTCCGTCGCGGAGCGCAACTCCTCGTTGATGGCCTGCATTTCTTCGTTGGACGCCTTCAGCTCCTCGCTCGAAACCTCCGATTGCTCGATGGTTTCCTGCAGGTGGGTCTTGGTTCGCTGCAGCTCGTTTTCCAGACTGGCCAGCACCTTGTTCTCGGTTTGCAAATCCAGGTCGAGCAGATCGGCGCCGGGTTCGATGGACGTGACGTTGAACACGATTGTACGCACATCCTGATCGGTGGCTTCGTCTTTGAAGGGACGCGCCGTGATATCGACCAGGTAGTCGCCTTCAGGATCGTTCACCCGGATCTTGCGGGACAGCGTGGCTTTACCACTTTGCTGGGCCTGGTACAGCGTGGTGCGAAGCTCCAGGCGCAACTGCGGCATGATCAGCACCAGTACGTTTCGTCCCACTTCCCCAGTAACGTAACGCAGGAATCTGCCAGCACCCTCGTTCATGTGCAGGATGTCGCCATTGGGATCGACAATCATGCTCGGCGGCATCTGCTCAGCCATCGCCCGCTGATGGATATCGGCATAGGAAAATTTACGCGTAGGCGGCAGCATGGGTGGCGGCGCGGCAAGACTGGACAGCGCAAAGCCACCCCGGGGCATAGAAGGCGCCCGGCGATTGATGTTGGCGCCCGCTCGTGCACGGAAAATCCGGTTACGCTTGTCGACCGGCGTGAACAGGTCCGGGCAGGCATCAGCAGACTCGGACGAGCCCATGAAAAGATAACCGCCCGGCTTGAGGGCAAAGTGGACCATCTGCAACATTTCTCGCTGGATGTCCCGATCCAGGTAGATCAGCAGGTTGCGGCAGACAATGAGGTCGATCTGAGAGAATGGCGGGTCGGACAATAGGCTGTGTTTGGCAAACAAGACCTTTTCGCGGACTTCCTTGCGGACGCGGTAGTGCTCACCTTCCTTGAGGAAATACTGCCGCAGACGCGTGGGTGGCACGTCGGTGATGATCGCTTCCGGGTAAGCGCCAGCCCGGCCTACCGCAATGGCACGCTCATCAATGTCCGTGGCAAAAACCTGGATTTTGACCGGGTTGGCCTCAAGCTTCTGGTGCTCGGTACACAGGATCGTCAGGCTATACGCCTCCTCGCCTGTCGAGCATCCAGCAGACCAGATGCGCACCTCATCGGGGCGAGCTTCGTCATCGCCTGTTGACATCAGAGGGCCCAGCACGTGGCGCTCAAGCGCCTCGAAGGCTTCTCGGTCGCGGAAGAAGTTGGTCACTCCAATCAGCATGTCCCCCAGCAACTGCTTGGCTTCATCGGGCGAGTTCTCCAGGTACTGGTAGTACGCAGGAAGATCGGGTTGAGCCGTTACCTGCATGCGCCGCTCGATACGGCGCAGCACCGTCGCCCGCTTGTAGTGCTTGAAATCATGCCCGGTGCGGGTTCGCAAGAGCAGCAGGATATCCAGTAGAACCCGCGGCAACCTCACGCTCTAGCTCTGGAGAGGACGAGGCGACTTTCATATCATGAGGTGCCGGGATTTTGATGGCTCTGGTATTGCGCCATATCTCGAGAAGTTTGTGAGGGATTTCTGCTACAGGTAAGACGGCGTCGACCATACCCGTTGCTATCGCTGCCAAAGGCATCCCATCGAATTCTGCGTCGTCGGGACTTTGCACGATGGTGATCCCACCCTGCTCTTTAATACGAGAAAGACCCACGGCCCCGTCGCTACCCGTGCCGGTGAGCACAAGACAAAATGCGAATTCCTTGTGAACATCTGCCAGATCACGGAAGAAAAGATCGATGGCGACGTGGCTTCCCGCCGGACGATTAGCAGGTGTGACCTTCAGATAGCCATCATTCATGGCCAATTGACTAGCAGGAGAGATGACATAAACCCGATTTTGCTCGATGGGAGCGGTATCGGTTACCTGCATGACGGGCATGTCTGTGCAAGCCTGGAGGATCTTGTCAGCTACGCTTTCATGATCAGGTGATAGATGCAGGATGATGACAAAGGCCATACCGCTATCACTGGGCATTTGCTCGAAAAATGTTTTCAACGCGGCGAGACCGCCCGCCGACGCACCTATACCCACCACCGGGAAACGCAGATGGCTAGGGAGGATGCCCTCTCGCTCCGGCAGAGAGGTGGGAACTTTAGTTGTCGGTTTCATTATGATATCAAGATCTTGTCTGAGCTGATAGGGTGAGTGGCTGGGTCGAGGAGTGATGCTCCTGGAGGCTTCACCCGCCAGCAAAATGGTCAATTTTGGCGCGTAATCCGTAACGAAAATGCGCTGATCATGAATGCCATCATCCTGATCATAAATAACGTCTTCTCGAAGTATAGCGTTTACCTTCGCACTGCCGAGACTCCCTTCGTGCTCCGATCCGTACTATACAACGCTTAGAACTGCAGGTCCTAAGCGTTTCGACGCCCGCAATTCCTTGCTCGTCGCCACACCTCGTTCATTCCTGTTTCGAAAACAGCCTTCCCCTCCTCAAGCGTCACCACTGAAGCTGTTGTTTTGAACTTTGCATGGCATGGAAGCTTCCCCTGCATACCCCCACGTTTTTTGTGACGCAGGAGCGAGGAGCATGAGAGCACTGACTTACCACGGAGCAAACGACGTCAGGGTCGATAACGTCCCTGATCCCATCATCGAGCGAGAAGACGACATCATCCTCAAGGTGACTGCCACCGCCATTTGCGGCTCCGATTTGCACCTCTATCGAGGCAAAATTCCAGAAACCGAAGCGGGCGATATCTTTGGCCATGAGTTCATGGGTATCGTGGAAGACACCGGGAGTGCAGTCACCAATCTCCAGGTCGGTGACCGCGTAGTGATCCCTTTTGTGATCGCTTGTGGTAGCTGCTTCTTTTGCCAGCGCGACCTTTTCGCTGCCTGCGAAACCACCAACACGGGGCGGGGCTCGATCATCAACAAGAAAGGGATTCCCCCGGGCGCCGCGCTGTTCGGGTACAGCCATCTCTATGGTGGTATTCCTGGTGGCCAGGCTGACTACGTAAGGGTTCCCAAGGGTAACGTCGGCCCGTTCAAAGTGCCCACCGAGTTGGCCGATGACAAGGTACTGTTTCTCTCGGACATTCTGCCGACCGCTTGGCAGGCAGTCATCAACGCCGAGATCGGCCCAGGTTCAACGTTGGCGGTCTACGGCGCCGGACCAGTAGGCTTGCTGAGTGCCGCCTGTGCGCGAATGCTCGGTGCGCAGACCATTTTCATGGTCGATGACAGCGATTACCGCCTGGCGTATGCCCAGCAAGCTTACGATGTTGTACCCATCAACTTCGAGCGGGACGATGATCCCGCAGACAGCATCATCCGTCAGACACCAGGCATGCGCGGTGTGGATGCGGTGATCGACGCTGTCGGCTTCGAGGCCAAGGGCAGCACTGCCGAAACGGTGATGACGGCGCTGAAAATTGAAGGCAGCAGTGGCAAGGCGTTGCGCCAGAGCATTGCGGCCGTGCGGCGTGGCGGCGTCGTGAGTGTCCCCGGTGTGTACGCGGGCTTCATTCACGGCTTCATGTTCGGCGACGCGTTCGACAAGGGTCTTACCTTCAAGATGGGCCAGACCCATGTCCAGAAATACCTGCCTGAACTACTGGAACACATTGAAGCAGGCCGTCTACAACCGGAATTGATCGTCACTCACCGCCTGGCCCTCGAAGAAGCGGCCATGGGCTACAAGATGTTCGATCAGAAGCAGGACAACTGCCGCAAGGTCATCCTCGTGCCAGGCGCAGCACCCGGCACCTTGGGACCTGACTACGTATAGAGGAAGCAAAGTCATGAACGGGCTCGCCAGCTACTTCTGGATTGCCGTGGCGGCAATCCTTTTACTCATCGATCTGTGGGCCATCGTCAGCGTTTTCAGAAGCGACAAGTCAGATGCAGTCAAAGCGGCCTGGGCCCTGCTGATCGTCGCGCTACCGCTGGTTGGCCTGGGTATCTGGGGTGTTGCTGGCCCGCGGGGTATCAAGCGAGGTACGGGGCCCACTTCTGACGAGCACAGCAAAGGTTGATATTTCCGAGCTCCACTTTCAGGGGTTTCAACATGATCGATCAAGCGACAGGCATGAAATCAGGCGAACGCTATCGCGTGGAGAACGTGGAGCGCGCTCATCAGTTTCCAGGCTTCTTCCAAGACGGAAAGTATTATCTCGGCCCTGAACTTCTCACCGCCGTGGGCTGGCTTGAAGGTACGCGCTTCATCTACGACAGCCTGGATGCCGCAGGTGAACCCGTTTTTCCAAACCGGGTGGCAGGCACGATAGAAGGCCTGACGATGACCCTGGTCGATGGCACCACCCTTGAGCTCTCACGGATCGAGGCCAGCGACACCATTGTTCCGATTGCCCCCGGTGCATCGGGTACGGAACAAGAAGCGCCTGACAGTGGCGCTTGGATAAATTGCGCTCCAAAAGCCGAAGCATCATCAGGCAACCTCTTTGAGCCTCCAAGTGGCAGGAAGGGTATCGACGGAGGCAGGAGGAAGCCAAAAGACATAACGCCGCTGCTGATCGTCGCAGCGGCGCTGGGAATTTTTGTGGGTTTTACACTCACACACTCACGACGCGGGGATAGATAGGGAAGGTCTGCTTTCAGAGGAATGAGCGTGGTTTCGTTGCGAGATCACGTTCGCCCCCTACTCTGCTGACGAGTTCGTGGGATTAACCGGACGATAGTCCTCCCCTGCTACCGCTCTCAGGTAAGCAGCGTCAGCCTCCAGGCGAAGATCGCGCCATTCCTGCCAGCAGATAATCCCTCGACGATCCATCTCATCGGCCTGGCGAAGTAGTTCCTCGTGATAGTCGTCAGGCGAGTCCATTCTCAAGGCCCTGCTTTCCAGCACACAGTACCAGGCTGCCAAACAGTTGAGCTTCAGCAATTGGGCGGCGGAGAGGTTTTTCTCGAATGTTCGCATCTGGAGGCCTCACACTCTGATGGAGGGTTGAGTCACGAAGATTGCAGAGGTTCAGTAGAGCGGTGTCAACGGCGTTGATTGTGCTCTGCACGACTGGATGCAAGCTTGATCCTTCCCAAACGTTCGCGAGCAAAGCTTAAGGGCGCCACAGGCGCCTGCGCCGGTTCTTTCGCGCAACCCGTCGGCCTTGGCCAAAACCCAAGGAGTAAACACCCCGCTCCGCGACGTCCGAGTTGAACACAGACTTTCCTGTGTGACGACATGAGGTGAAAGATCATGGCTAACAACCCAACCAATCGTGGCCATCAAGGTGGTACTGCTCAGAACAATCCTGGCAATTTTGCCAATGATCGCGAAAAAGCGTCGGAGGCAGGTCGCAAAGGCGGGCAGAGTTCAGGTGGCAATTTTGCCAACGACCGTGAGCGTGCTTCAGAGGCTGGCCGTAAAGGTGGCCAAAACAGCCACGGCGGCGGGCGCGGTAGCGAAAACCGCTAACTGGCGGTGATCAAGCGCCAGGGCAAGAGCTGCCCTGGCGCTTTTCTACTGAACGGCCATCAGGAAACCCTCTCCTTCCACGCTTCGTATCTGGCAAGAAGCGGCTGGACACTCA
>NZ_BCBQ01000151.1:0-9000 GCF_001320885.1 Pseudomonas sp. NBRC 111140 | reverse complement strand
TAGGCGATGGTGCCCTGGGCGTGCTTGCCGGCGGCCTTGACCGCTTCGATGGCCACGCGCAGGTTACGCACGTCGTTCATGGCGTCGAAAATACGGAAAACATCGATGCCGTTGACCGCAGCCTTGGCGACGAAAGCTTTGACCACGTCGTCGCTGTAGTGGCGGTAGCCCAGCAGGTTTTGGCCGCGCAGCAGCATTTGCAGGCGAGTATTGGGCAGTGCTGCACGCAGCTTGCGCAGGCGCTCCCACGGGTCTTCCTTGAGGAAGCGCACGCAGGCGTCGAAGGTGGCGCCACCCCAGACTTCCAGCGACCAGTAGCCGACTTTGTCGAGCTTGTCGCAGATCGGCAGCATGTCTTCGGTACGCATGCGGGTGGCCAGCAGGGACTGGTGGGCGTCGCGCAGGATCGTGTCGGTTACGTGAATTTTCTTGGACATTATGGGGTTCCTCACAGGCCTGCGTGGGCGGCGATGGCGGCGGCGATGGCCAGGGCCAGCTCTTCGGGTTTGCGCTTGATCGAGTAGTTGGTCAGTTCAGGGTGGCTTTCGACGAAGCTGGTATTGAACTGGCCGCTACGGAATTCCGGATTGCGCAGGATTTCCTGGTAGTACGCGGCGGTGGTCTTCACCCCTTGCACGCGCATGTCGTCCAGGGCCCGCAGGCCGCGGTCCATGGCTTCTTCCCAGGTCAACGCCCACACCACCAGTTTCAGGCACATGGAGTCGTAGAACGGCGGAATGGTGTAGCCGGTGTAGATCGCCGTGTCGGTACGCACGCCGGGGCCGCCGGGGGCGTAGTAACGGGTGATCTTGCCGAAACTTGGCAGGAAGTTGTTCTTCGGGTCTTCGGCGTTAATACGGAACTGCAACGCGTAACCGCGGTGCTGAATGTCTTCTTGCTTGACCGACAGCGGCAAGCCCGAGGCAATGCGAATCTGCTCACGGACGATGTCGATACCGGTGATTTCCTCGGTGATGGTGTGTTCCACCTGCACCCGGGTGTTCATTTCCATGAAGTACACCTCGCCATCGGCGAGCAGAAACTCCACGGTACCGGCGTTCTCGTAGTTCACCGCCTTGGCCGCACGCACTGCCAGGTCGCCAATGTAGGCGCGCTGCTCGGGGGTGAGCTGGGGGCTTGGGGCGATTTCGATGAGTTTCTGGTTACGGCGCTGGATCGAGCAGTCGCGCTCGAACAGGTGCACCACGTTGCCAAAGCTGTCACCGAGGATCTGCGCCTCGATGTGCTTGGGGTTGACGATGCACTTTTCCAGGAACACTTCAGCCGAACCAAAGGCCTTGGTCGCCTCGGAAATCACCCGTGGGAAGTTCTGTTCCAGTTCCTCGCGGCTGTTGCAACGGCGAATACCGCGACCGCCACCACCGGAGGTGGCCTTGAGCATCACCGGGTAACCGATGCGCTCGCCTTCGCTCAAGGCTTCATGAATATCGGCAACGTTGCCTTCGGTGCCAGGGGTGACCGGCACACCAGCGGCGATCATGGTGCGGCGCGCTTCGGTCTTGTCGCCCATGCGGCGAATCACGTCGGCGGCCGGGCCGATGAACTTGATCCCGCGCTCGGCGCAGATCTCTGCCAGTTCAGCGTTTTCCGACAAAAAACCATAGCCCGGGTGCAGGGCATCACAACCGGTTTCCACAGCCAGGTTCACCAGCTTGCGCGGGTTCAGGTAGCCGGCCAGCGGCTCGGCACCAATGCTGTGGGCTTCGTCGGCGCGCTTGACGTGCAAGGCATGCCGGTCGGCGTCGGAAAAGATCGCTACCGAGCGTATGCCCATCTCGGCGCAGGCACGCACGATCCGAACTGCGATTTCACCTCGGTTGGCGATCAGGATTTTTTTTATCACTGGAGTCTTCCCAAAGCCGTAGGAACAGTCGAGCCGGTTCTACCGGTCGGCGCGTGACCAGGCGTTGCTGGCCAGTCGCACATTCACCCTAGCGCTGTAGGTCGATAAACAAAAATCAATATTTGTTAGGGGCTGTATTAGCAAAAGCTTATAGTGCGGTAACAAGGTGTTGCCGAAGGCGAGAAAAGAAATGCGTAAGTCCTTGATGCGTATGACTTTGCGTCAATTGCAGATCTTCAATGAGGTGTGTGATTTACGTTCTTACAGCCGTGCGGCGGAAGAGATGTCGCTGACGCAACCCGCCGTTAGTCTACAGATCCGCCAGCTTGAAGAGCTGATCGGCCAGCCGCTGTTCGAGTATGTGGGCAAGAAGCTCTACCTCACCGAGGCGGCCGAAGCATTGCAACGCGCCAGCCACGACATTTTCGGGCGCCTGGAGAGCCTGGACATGCAGCTGTCGGACATGCAGGGCTCATTGCAGGGTCAGTTGAAGCTGGCGATCGAGTCCAGTGCCAAGTACTTCGTGCCACACCTGTTCGCCGCCTTCAAGCAGCGTCACCCGGAGGTCAACCTGACCCTGACAGTGGTCAACCGCGCCCAGGCCATTCGCCGTCTTTCCGACAACCGCGACGACCTGATCATCATGTCGATGGTGCCGCAGGACATGGGTCTGGAGTTTCTGCCATTCCTCAACAACCCGATCGTTGCCGTGGCGCCGCCCGAGCACCCGCTGTGCAAGCTCGAGCAGCTGCGCCTGCAGGACCTGGAGCCTCATACCCTGTTGGTCCGTGAGCAAGGTTCAGGGACGCGCAAGGCTTGCGAAGAGTACTTCAAGGACAAGCGCGTGCATTTCACCCAGACCCTGGAGGTTGCATCGGCCGATGCCCAGCGCGAATGCGTGATCGCCGGCCTTGGGATCGCCCTGCTCACCCGCCACGCAGTCAACCTGGAACTGGCCACCGGGGTGCTGAAGGAATTACCGGTGGAGGAACTGCCGCTGTACCGCAGCTGGTGCGTGGTGCAGTCCAAGGCCAAGCGACAGTCGCCGGTGGCCTTGGCCTTTCTGGCATTCATCCGCGGCGAACGTGCGTTGATCAGCGCGCTTGTTGAGCGTTTTTCGGGGAAGTTGCCGCCGACGCCTGCCACACCGTGAGTTCTTGCAACTCGGGGTAATCCACCAGGTCGCGCAGCAGCTGACGTTGGTCGCAATAGCTTTCGATCGCGCGGCGGTATTCCATGCGGCGCTGATCCTTTTCCTGCTGTTTGCGAGCCTTGGCGTTGGGTTGGTACGTACCATCGAAGTCACGAGCCATTGCCTGTCTCCCAGATAGGATGCGGGAGTTTCAGACTGGCCTTGATGGTTTACGGTTTGGCTGTGGAATGGTGACAAAACAGTGAAATTTGCTTCGCCTTTGCCGGCCTTTTCACGGATGAAGTCGCGTAAAGGCCGTTACAGGCCGAATTCAGTCATCTGTAGCCTTGATCGACTTGGGCGACAAACGCAGGCTGCGCAAGCTGCGCTTCACGCTTTTCAGGTGGTTGACCAGGCTCGGGCCCCGCGCCATGGCCACGCCCATGGCCAGCACGTCAATCACCACAAGGTGGGCGATACGCGAGGTCAGCGGGGTATAGATTTCGGTGTCCTCATGCACGTCGATCGCCAGGTTGACCGTCGACAGCTCGGCCAGCGGCGTCTGGCTGGGGCACAGGGTAATCAGGTTGGCGCCGCTCTCACGCACCAGGTTGGCGGTGATCAGCAAGTCCTTGGAGCGACCCGACTGGGAAATACACACGGCCACATCGCCCGGCTTCAAGGTTACCGCCGACATGGCCTGCATGTGCGGGTCGGAATAAGCAGCGGCACTGAGCAGCAGGCGGAAGAACTTGTGCTGGGCATCGGCCGCCACCGCACCAGAGGCACCAAAGCCATAGAACTCGACACGCTGTGCCTGGGCCATGGCGCTCACCGCCTGCTGAAGCGCATGCGGGTCGAGGTGCTCGCGCACTTCCATCAGGGTGTGCAGGGTGGTGTCGAAGATCTTCAGGCTGTAGTCGGCGACCGAGTCGTCTTCATGGATGGCAAACTGGCCAAAACTGGCCCCAGCCGCCAGGCTCTGCGCCAGCTTGAGTTTCAGGTCCTGGAAGCCCGAGCAACCGATCGCCCGGCAGAAACGTACGATGGTCGGCTCGCTGATGCCCACACTGTGCGCCAGATCGGCCATGGAGCTGTGCATGACGGCAGCCGGGTCGAGCAGCACGTGGTCGGCCACTTTGAGTTCCGATTTGCGCAGCAGGTGGCGCGATTGGGCGATATGTTGCAACAGATTCACGGGCTGGACTCGGTTATGATCGGCTGGCCGGGTTGTAGCTTTCTTGTAGTTATACTACATGGACGCCAACCCGCCCAGTTAAACGAACGTGGAGAGTGGTGGTTTGACTATTCCTTGCGACATTCTGGTGTTCGGTGGCACGGGCGACCTGGCCCTGCACAAATTGCTTCCGGCGCTCTACCATTTGTATCGCGAGGCGCGCCTGAACAACGCGGTACGCATCATTGCCCTCGCCCGCCGCAACATCAGCCGTAACGAATACCTCAAGCTCGCAGAACGGCATTGCCGGGCGCAGATTGCCCGCACCGACTTCGACGAAGATGTGTGGCAACGCTTTGCCGCGCGCCTCGACTACTTCCCCATGGATGCCTCGCAAAGCGCCGACTTCGGTCGCCTGGCGCGCTACCTCGGCGAGCCTGGCGGGCTGACCCGCGTCTTCTACCTGGCCACCGCGCCCTCCCTGTTCGTGCCAATCGCCAACCACTTGCGTATTTCCGGGCTGGCCGACAGCGAGGCGCGCATTGTGCTGGAAAAGCCCATTGGCCATTCACAGCACTCGGCCACCGCCATCAACGAAGCGATCGGCGCCGTGTTCGAAGAACCCCAGGTGTTTCGCATTGATCACTACCTGGGCAAGGAAACCGTGCAGAACCTCATGGCGCTGCGCTTTGCCAACGCCCTGCTTGAACCTGTGTGGCGCAACGGCCAGGTCGATCATGTGCAGATCAGCGCCTGCGAAACCCTCGGTGTAGAGAACCGCGGCGGGTACTACGACCGTGCCGGGGCAACCCGCGACATGCTCCAGAACCACTTGCTGCAGCTGCTGTGCCTGGTGGCCATGGAGCCACCCGCGCAGTTCGAAGCCGAGGCCGTGCGCGACGAGAAAGTGAAGGTCCTGCGTGCCCTCAAGCCCATTACTGGGCAGGACGTACAGGACAAGACCGTGCGTGGTCAGTACGGTGCCGGCTACATCGGTGGCCAGGAAGTGCCGGCCTATTACTTCGAAAAGGACGTGGACAACGACAGCGATACCGAAACCTTTGTGGCCGTTCAGGCGCACATCGACAATTGGCGCTGGGCTGGCGTGCCGTTCTACCTGCGCACCGGCAAGCGCATGGCGCGGCGCACTTCGCAGATCGTCATCCAGTTCAAGCCTGTGCCCCATGAGCTTTTCAGCGGCGGCCAGGTCAACCAGCTGTTGATCCAGCTGCAACCGGACGAACGCATCAGCCTGCGCATGATGACCAAAAGCCCCGGCAAAGGCATGCGACTGGAGCCGGTGGACCTGGACCTCAACCTGGCCCAGGTGTTCGGCCAGACCCGTCGTTGGGGTGCTTACGAACGCCTGCTGCTGGACATCCTGGAAGGCGACTCGACGCTGTTCATGCGGCGTGATGAAGTGGAAGCGGCCTGGGCGTGGGTCGACCCGATCATCAAGGGCTGGGAAGAGCACTTTCAGGCGCCACGCCATTACCCGGCGGGCAACAACGGCCCGGAGCAGGCCAACAGCCTACTGGCGCGGCATGGCAGGCACTGGCACAGCTGAAGCGCTTCGCGCTGCATCGCAGGTATGCGCTGCAGATATTTTCCACGACGGCCAACTGATCACTTGCATCACCGACATCGTGGAAACCCATTGATGTAGACGTGACGGCCCCTGCAGGCGCACGGCCTGCAGGGGCCGCTTTGCAGTTGCGCAAGGGTGAATATTCATACAGTGCCATTTACCCTTCCCCTGCTGCGCCCTAGAATGGCCCGATGCACACAGATGACCTCTCCCTCCTGCTTAATTCCCTCAACGATGCCCAACGCCAGGCCGTAGCGGCCACGCTCGGGCGTCAATTGGTGCTTGCCGGCGCCGGTTCCGGTAAAACCCGCGTGCTGGTGCACCGCATCGCCTGGCTTATCCAGGTAGAGCAGGCGTCGCCGCATTCGATCCTGTCGGTGACCTTCACCAACAAGGCTGCTGCAGAAATGCGCCAGCGGATCGAGCAACTGCTGGGGATCAACCCGGCGGGTATGTGGGTAGGCACCTTCCACGGCCTGGCCCATCGCCTGCTGCGGGCCCACTGGCAGGAAGCACGGTTGGTTCAGAACTTCCAGATCCTCGACAGCGACGACCAGCAACGCCTGATCAAGCGGGTAATGCGTGAGCTGGGCCTGGACGAGCAGAAGTGGCCGGCACGCCAGGCCCAGTGGTTCATCAACGGGCAGAAGGACGAGGGCCTGCGCCCGCAGCATATCCAGGCCGGTGGCGACCTGTTCCTGGCGACCATGCGCGAGGTCTATACCGCCTACGAGCAGGCCTGCGAGCGCGCCGGGGTCATCGACTTCTCCGAGCTGCTGCTGCGCGCCCTGGACCTGTGGCGCGACCACCCGGGCCTGTTGGAGCACTACCAGCGGCGCTTCCAGCACGTGCTGGTGGACGAGTTCCAGGATACCAACGCCGTGCAGTACGCCTGGCTGCGCCTGTTGGCGCGCGGTGGCGCCAGCTTGATGGCCGTAGGCGATGACGACCAGTCGATCTACGGCTGGCGCGGCGCCAAGATCGAAAACATTCACCAGTACACCGCCGACTTCCCCGACGCCGAGATGATCCGTCTGGAGCAGAACTACCGCTCCACCGGCGGCATCCTCAAGGCTGCCAACGCCCTGATCGCCAACAACAGTGGGCGCCTGGGCAAAGAGCTGTGGACCGACATGGGCGAAGGCGAACCGCTGACCCTGTACGCGGCCTACAACGAGCATGACGAAGCGCGCTACGTGGTAGAAACCATCGAAAGCCTGGTCAAGCAGGGCAATGCGCGTAACGAGATCGCCATTCTGTACCGTTCCAACGCCCAGTCGCGGGTGCTGGAAGAGGCCCTGCTGCGCGAGCGCATCCCCTACCGCATCTATGGCGGCCAACGCTTCTTCGAACGCGCCGAAATCAAGAACGCCATGGCATACCTGCGGCTGATCGAAGGGCGTGGCAACGATGCCGCCCTGGAGCGGGTGATCAACGTGCCGCCGCGCGGTATCGGCGAAAAAACCGTCGAAGCCATCCGTGAGCACGCCCGCCACAGCCAGTTGTCGATGTGGGAGGCCATGTGCCAGCTGCTCGCCGCCAAGGCCCTGAAGGGCCGCGCCGCCAGTGCCCTGGGGGCTTTCATCGAGTTGATCGAGGGGCTGGCCGCCAAAGTCGTGGACATGCCGCTGCATACCATGACCCAGACCACCATCGAGCAGTCCGGGCTGATCCTCTATCACCAGGAGGAAAAAGGTGAAAAGGGCCAGGCACGGGTAGAAAACCTTGAGGAACTGGTCAGCGCTGCACGCAACTTCGAATCCGCCGACGAAGATGCCGACCTCTCGCCACTGTCAGCCTTCTTGGGGCATGCCTCGCTTGAAGCGGGCGATACCCAGGCTGATGAGCATGAAGACAGCATCCAGCTGATGACCCTGCACAGCGCCAAAGGCCTGGAGTTCCCGTATGTGTTCCTGGTGGGCATGGAAGAAGGCCTGTTCCCGCACAAGATGAGCCTGGAAGAACCCGGCCGCCTGGAAGAGGAACGGCGCCTGGCCTACGTGGGCATCACCCGCGCCATGCGCCAGCTGGTCATGACCTATGCCGAAACCCGTCGCCTGTATGGCAGCGAGACCTACAACAAGGTGTCGCGTTTCGTGCGCGAAATTCCGCCAGGCTTGGTTCAGGAAGTGCGCCTGTCCAACAGCGTCAGCCGCCCGTTCGGTGGGGCCAAGACCGCCACCAACAGCAACCTGTTTGCCAATGCCAGTATTCCGCAGACCGCGTTCAACCTTGGCCAGCGTGTACAACATGCAGTGTTTGGCGAAGGTGTGATCCTCAACTTCGAGGGCTCGGGTGCGCAGGCGCGGGTGCAGGTGAACTTTGCCGAAGGCAGCAAGTGGCTGATGCTGGGGTATGCCAAGCTCGAGGCCATCTGAAAGCGCAAGGCCGCCCTGCCGGGGCGGCCTTGTAACATTCAGGCAAAAGCTCGAAACATTATGTCGCTGGTCATGTGCCCGGGAACCTGTGCACCATGACGCGCGTGCAATCCACAACAGGGGATATCCCACTTATGCAACGTTTTCTTAGCATCGCACTGGCGCTCTGCGTCGGCCTGACGCTGAGCCTGGACGCCAACGCCAAGCGTTTCGGCGGCGGTAAGAGCTCGGGCTCCGCGCCTATTCACCAGACCCGCCAGGCTACGCCAACCACGCCTGCCGCCGCGCCGACCGCACCTGGTCGTGCAGCCCCGGCCGCCAGCGGTGCTTCGCGCTGGTTGGGCCCATTGGCCGGCCTGGCCGCCGGTGGCCTGCTGGCGTCCATGTTCATGGGCGACGGTTTCGAAGGCTTCCAGATCATGGACTTCCTGATCGTGGCGCTCATTGCCTTCCTGGTGTTCCGCTTCATCGCCGCGCGCCGCCGCCAGCAGCAGCCGCAAATGGCCATGCCAGGCCATGCGCCGATGCAGCGTGAGGCTCACGCCCAGCCTGCCCAGCCGTCGATCTTCGGGGGTTCGGCCGCACCTGCCGCCGCAGCCGCTCCGGTAATCAACGCCCCGGCGTGGTTCAACGAGCAGAACTTCCTGGCTGCCGCCCGTAACCATTTCCAGTCGCTGCAGCAGCACTGGGATGCCAACGAAATGGACAAGATCGCCGAGTTCGTTACTCCGCAAATGCTGGAGTTCCTCAAGCGCGAGCGTGCTGAGCTGGGTGATGGCTTCCAGGCTACCTACATCGATAACCTGGAAGTGCAGCTGGACGGTCTCGACGACCGCACCGACCGCACCGACGCCACCCTGA
>NZ_BCBQ01000150.1:0-9179 GCF_001320885.1 Pseudomonas sp. NBRC 111140 | reverse complement strand
GGTCGGCCACTTCTGTTCCTCCAACACCATCCCGGCGTCCGAGGTGTATGACGAGGCGGGTGTCATCGCCATTACTCCGGGCTCCACCAACCCACAGGTTACCGAGCGCGGCCTGAGCGCCATGTTCCGCATGTGCGGCCGTGACGACCAGCAGGGTATCGTCGCTGGCGACTACATCGTCGACGTGCTCAAGGGCAAGAAAGTCGCGGTACTGCACGACAAGGACACCTATGGCCAGGGCCTGGCGGACGCGACCAAGGCGCAGCTGGAAAAACGCGGCGTGAAGCCAGTGTTGTACGAAGGCCTGACCCGTGGCGAGAAAGACTTCAGCGCCGTGGTGACCAAGATCCGCTCCACCGGCGCCGACGTGGTCTACTTCGGTGGTCTGCACCCGGAAGCTGGCCCGCTGGTACGCCAGCTGCGCGAGCAGGGCCTGAAGGACGTCAAGTTCATGTCCGATGACGGCATCGTCACCGACGAACTGGTGTCCACCGCTGGCGGTGCGCAGTACGTCGATGGCGTGTACATGACCTTCGGTGCCGACCCGCGCCTGCTGCCAGACAGCAAGGCGGTGGTGGAGGAGTTCCGTAAGGCCGGTACCGAACCTGAAGGCTACACCCTGTACGCCTATGCCTCGCTGCAGGCCCTGGCCGCCGCGTTCAATGGCGCCAAGTCGAACAAAGGCGAAGACGCTGCCAAGTGGCTCAAGGCCAACCCGGTGCAGACCGTCATGGGCGAGAAAAAGTGGGACAGCAAAGGTGACCTGACCGTCTCCGACTATGTGGTCTACCAGTGGGACAAGACCGGTAAATACCACCAGCTGGAAAAACAAAAATAAAAAACGGCCCACGGCCCGGGCTGATGCTCGGGCCCAAGCCCCGCGGTACCAGTCTTTATTCGTAGATCTGCACAGTTCTGCGCTGCGAGGGCCCTGCACAGGTGGCCCGCGCCGTGGTCGGCGCTCGTGCAATCTCAATCAGGTGAGATTGCGTTATGGATGGTATTTTCCTGCAGCAACTGGTCAACGGCCTGACCCTCGGGTCGGTCTATGGCCTGATCGCCATCGGCTACACAATGGTCTATGGCATCATCGGCATGATCAACTTCGCGCACGGCGAGGTGTATATGATTTCCGCGTACCTCGCGGCAATCAGCCTGGCATTGCTGGCTTACTTCGGCGTCGAGTCGTTCCCGCTACTGATGTTGGGCACGCTGTTGTTCACCGTCGTCGTCACGGGCGTCTATGGCTTCACCATCGAGCGCATCGCCTACAAACCCCTGCGTAACTCCACCCGTCTGGCGCCGCTGATCAGTGCCATCGGCATTTCGCTGATCCTGCAGAACTACGCACAGATCAGCCAGGGCGCCCGCCAGCAAGGCGTGCCAACCTTGCTGGAAGGTGCCATGCGTGTCGAAGTCGGCACCGGCTTCGTGCAACTGACCTATACCAAGATCTTCATTCTGGTGGCAGCCTTCGTCGGCATGGGCCTGCTGACCTACGTGATCAAGTACACCAAGCTCGGCCGCATGTGCCGTGCCACCCAGCAAGACCGCAAGATGGCCTCGATCCTGGGCATCAACACCGACCGGGTAATCTCCTACGTGTTCGTCATCGGCGCCGTGATGGCCGCCCTGGCCGGCGTGCTGATCACCATGAACTACGGCACGTTCGACTTCTACGCCGGCTTCATCATCGGTATCAAGGCATTCACCGCCGCGGTGCTCGGGGGTATCGGCTCACTGCCTGGCGCCATGCTCGGCGGCATCATCCTGGGTATTTCCGAGTCGCTGTTCTCTGGCTTGATCAACTCCGACTACAAGGATGTGTTCAGCTTCTCGCTGCTGGTGATGATCCTTATCTTCCGCCCACAAGGCCTGCTGGGTCGCCCGCTCGTGGCTAAGGTGTGATGAACATGTCCGTTGCCAAAACTGCCTCTGTTAGCGAAACCAAGGGTTTCGACATTAAACGCAGCCTGCTGGAGACCCTCGTCGCTGGCCTGCTGGCACTCATCGTGTTTGGCCCGGTCGTTGGCGTGGTGCTCGACGGCTACACCTTCAATGCCGAGCCGCGCCGCGTGGCGTGGCTGGTCGGTGGTGTGATGGTCGGGCGCTTCCTGCTCAGCCTGTTCCTGCAGACCGCCCCTGGGCAGCGCATGCTCCAGGGCTTCGACAGCGGTGGCTCGGGCGTGCATGTGAATGCCCCGGACTACAAGTCGCGCCTGCGCTACATCATCCCTGCACTGATCGTGATTGCCATCGTCTTCCCGATCTTCGCCAACAAGTACCTGCTGACCGTGGTCATCCTCGGCCTGATCTACGTGCTGCTGGGCCTTGGCCTGAACATCGTGGTCGGCTTGGCCGGCCTGCTCGACCTGGGCTACGTGGCGTTCTACGCCATCGGTGCCTACGGCCTGGCGCTGGGTTACCAGTACCTCGGCCTGGGCTTCTGGAGCGTGCTGCCGCTGGCGGCCATCGCTGCGGCGCTGGCGGGGTGCATCCTTGGTTTCCCGGTGCTACGAATGCACGGTGACTACCTGGCGATCGTGACCCTGGGCTTTGGCGAGATTATCCGCCTGGTGCTGAACAACTGGCTGTCGTTCACCGGTGGCCCCAACGGCATGCCGGCGCCTTCGCCAACCTTCTTCGGCCTGGAGTTCGGCCGCCGGGCCAAGGATGGCGGGGTGCCGATCCACGAGTTCTTCGGCTTCGAGTACAACGCCAACCTCAAGTTCGTGTTCATCTACGCCGTGCTGTTCCTGGTTGTGCTGGCCGTGCTGTATATCAAGCACCGCCTGACCCGCATGCCGGTCGGCCGGGCCTGGGAGGCGCTGCGCGAAGACGAAATCGCCTGCCGTTCGATGGGCTTGAACCACGTGCTGGTCAAGCTTTCGGCGTTTACCTTGGGTGCCTCCACCGCCGGCTTGGCCGGGGTGTTCTTCGCCACCTACCAGGGCTTCGTCAATCCGTCGTCATTCACCTTCTTCGAGTCGGCGCTGATCTTGGCCATCGTCGTACTGGGTGGCATGGGGTCGACCGTGGGCGTGGTCATCGCGGCGTTCGTGCTTACAGTGGCGCCGGAGCTGCTGCGCAGCTTCTCCGAGTACCGGGTGTTGCTGTTCGGCGTGTTGATGGTGCTGATGATGATCTGGCGACCGCGTGGTCTGATCCGCATCAGCCGTACCGGTGTGACCCCGCGTAAAGGAGTGGCGCCATGAGCGACGATATCATTCTCTCGGTCGACAACCTGATGATGCAGTTCGGTGGCATCAAGGCGCTCAGCGATGTCAGCCTCAAGGTCCGGCGCAATCAGATCTTTGCCTTGATCGGCCCCAACGGCGCCGGCAAGACCACGGTATTCAACTGCCTGACCGGCTTCTACAAGGCCAGTGGCGGGCGTATCGAGCTGAACGTGCGCGGCAGCCACACCAACGTCATCCAGCTGCTTGGCGAACGCTTCCAGGCGGCCGATTTCGTGTCGCCTGCGCGCTTTGCCAACCGCATGTACTACAAGATGTTCGGCGGCACCCACCTGGTCAACCGCGCGGGCCTGGCGCGCACCTTCCAGAACATTCGCCTGTTCAAGGAAATGTCGGTGGTGGAGAACCTGCTGGTGGCCCAGCACATGTGGGTCAATCGCAACCTGCTGGCCGGGGTGCTCAACACCAAGGCCTACCGCAAGGCCGAAAGCGATGCGTTGGACCACGCGTTCTACTGGCTTGAAGTGGTCGACCTGGTCGACTGCGCCAACCGCCTGGCCGGCGAGTTGTCGTACGGCCAGCAGCGGCGCCTGGAAATTGCCCGAGCCATGTGCACACGGCCGAAAATCATCTGCCTGGATGAACCGGCGGCGGGCCTGAACCCCCAGGAAACCGAAGCCCTCAGCCGCATGATCCGCGTACTGCGTGACGAGCACGACATCACCGTGGTGCTGATCGAGCATGACATGGGCATGGTCATGAGCATTTCCGACCATATCGTGGTGCTGGACCATGGCAACGTGATTGCCGAAGGCGCGCCGCAGGACATCCGCCACAACCCGACGGTGATCGCCGCCTACCTGGGTGCAGACGAAGAGGAACTGGTATGAGTGCACCCATTCTGGAGCTGAAGGACCTGGACGTGTTCTATGGGCCGATCCAGGCGTTGAAAAAGGTCTCGATGCACATCAACGAAGGTGAGACGGTCAGCCTGATTGGTGCCAACGGTGCCGGTAAGTCGACCCTGCTGATGTCGATTTTCGGCCAGCCGCGGGCAGCGTCTGGGCATATCGTCTATCGCGGCACCGACATTACCCGCAAGTCGTCGCACTACATCGCCTCCAACGGTATTGCCCAGTCGCCGGAAGGGCGCCGGGTGTTCCCTGACATGACCGTCGAGGAAAACCTGATGATGGGTACCATCCCCATCGGCGACAAACATGCCGACGAAGACATGCAGCGCATGTACGAGTTGTTCCCACGCTTGAAGGAGCGGCGTAACCAGCGGGCCATGACCATGTCCGGTGGCGAGCAGCAGATGTTGGCGATTGCCCGGGCGCTGATGAGCCGGCCGAAGTTGTTGTTGCTGGACGAGCCCTCGCTGGGGCTGGCGCCGATCGTGGTCAAGCAGATCTTCTCGACCTTGCGAGAGCTGGCCAAGACCGGGATGACCATCTTCCTGGTGGAGCAGAACGCCAACCATGCGCTGAAACTGTCGGACCGGGCGTATGTGATGGTCAACGGGCAGATTCGCATGACCGGTACCGGGCAGGAGCTGTTGGTCAACGAGGAGGTGCGTAACGCCTACCTTGGCGGGCACTGAGTTGTATTCGGGGGCTGCAAGGCAGCCCCATTCTCAATGTGGACAACTTGCCGTGTCTTTCTCTCGACACACGCCAATACTCCCCCGCAAGCCCTTGTTTCCACAGGCTTGATCTTGTCCACGGATAATGTGGAACCGCCTTTGGAAAACATGGTGGCATCTCGCTCCAGCCCTGTGATAGCAAGCCCTCCAGCAATGCGATCATTTTTTGACCACATCCCGCTTGTGGATGTTTTTTCGGTGTTTCCCACAGCCCTGAAAGCATGCCGGAATTAGCGCCAAGCCTGTGCATAACTCTGTGCAAAAACCTTGGACAGACCGCTGCAGGCGGCATGCTTGAAAGCCTTGCGCCATCACCTGAAAGATATCCACCGACCACGGAGCGCTGAATGGGTTCCGCACGGTGGAAAAGTTGCCCCCAATCCGTGGGGAAAGCCTTGTGGATAACATGCGCATACCTGTCGGCGAGCCCTCTGCCACAAGGGTTTGCCGAATATGAACAAAAAATGATCAGTGCCTTGAACGGCTTGCTGCCGGCGCTTGGCGAGGGCATGCTGCAAAGCTGCCATGAGAACCTACCTTGAGGAACAGAGCATGACGTCCACCGTATTCATCACTGGTGCCACTTCCGGTTTCGGTGAGGCCACCGCCCGCCGCTTCGCTGAGGCTGGCTGGAAGCTGGTGCTCACTGGCCGCCGCAAGGAGCGCCTGGACGCCCTGTGCGCCGAGCTGTCGGCAAAGACCGAAGTGCATGGCCTGGTGCTCGACGTACGTGACCGCAAGGCCATGGAGCAGGCCATCGCCAATCTGCCGGCCGGGTTCGAAAAGATTCGCGGCCTGGTCAACAACGCCGGCCTTGCATTGGGTGTGGATGCGGCGCAGAACTGTAGCCTGGACGACTGGGAAACCATGGTCGATACCAACATCAAGGGCCTGATGTACACCACCCGGCTGCTGCTGCCACGGCTGATCGCCCATGGCCGCGGCGCTTCGATCCTCAACGTAGGTTCCGTGGCGGGCAACTACCCGTACCCGGGCAGCAACGTCTACGGTGGCACCAAGGCCTTCGTCGGCCAGTTCTCGTTGAGCCTGCGCTGCGACCTGCGCGGCACCGGCGTGCGCGTGAGCAACATCGAGCCGGGCCTGTGCGAGAGCGAGTTCTCGCTGGTACGTTTCGGCGGTGACCAGGCCAAGTACGACGCCACCTACGCAGGTGCCGAGCCGATCCAGCCGCAGGACATTGCCGAGACCATCTTCTGGATCCTTAACCAGCCGGCGCACATCAACATCAACAGCCTGGAGCTGATGCCGGTGAGTCAGGACTGGGCAGGCTTCTCGATCGACCGGTCGGCCAAGGGCTGATCCAAGGGCCTTTTCGCAGGTAAACCCGCTCCCACAGGTACTGTGCAATCCTTGTGGGAGCACCGGTCTTGCACAAAACCTAAAAGCTGGCGCGATCACTGTGGGAGCGGGTTTACCCGCGAATGCGTCAGTTCAGGCGCTGCAACCCTTCCAGGCAGGTCGCCAAATGATAGGGCGTAGTAGAGGGCATATCATGCCGACTCACCGCCCCCTCACCATCGCGGCACTCATACCAGCCCGCTTCCCGCAGGAACCGCGTTTGCAGCGCCTGCAACTGCCCCGACAGCTTCGCCTCACCCCCCGCGCGCAACACAAGCGCCCGCAGGTATTCCGCCTGTGCCCAGATGCGCTGGGTGGCATCAAGCACCTGACCGTCCACATTCAGCATCGCCAACACCGCCGCATCGTTCACCCCGAACTGTTCGGCAAAGCCGAAAGCCCGGTCGATGGACGCATAAAGCGGCGTGTCACGTAGCAGCGGCGAGGTGTGCAGCAAGTAGAACCATTCGAACTGGTGCCCCGGTTCGAACCAGTTATCCACAGCCCCGCGTGGCTTTTCCAGCATCAGGCCGTGGGCCGGTTCGATGAAGTGCGCCTCAAGCGCCTCGCACAGTTGCAGCAGTGACTGGCGGACATGTTCATCGTCACGTACTGCCAGTACCTGAAGAAACGCCTCGGCCAAGTGCATCTGCGGGTTCTGCAGTGGGCCGCTGCCCAGGTCGGCCCAGTCTTCGCCCAGGCTGGCTTCGTACAGGCCGTCGTCACGGGCGAACTGCTGGTCGATGATGTCGAGCGCGGCGTTGAGGGTGGATTCCACCAGGCTTTCACGCACCTTGCCCCAGTAGTGCGCGCAGGCGAACACGATGAAGGCATGGGTGTACAGGTCTTTGCGCCGGTCCAGCGGCTTGCCCTGGGCGTCGATGCTGTAGAACCAGCCACCGTGCTCGGCATCGTGGAAGTGCTTTTGCAGCGAACGGAACAGGGCTGATGCGCGCTCGGCGGCGCCCGGTTGCCCGATACGGCTGCTGAACAGATACAGCTGGCGTGCGCAGGCCATGGCCCGGTAGCGCTGCACCGGCAAGGGTTGGTGCTGGGCGTCCAGCGCCTCGTAGGGCAGGGCCATGTCGGCGTTCCAGCCTGGGCCTTGCCACATTGGCACGATGCGTTCGGCGAAGTGCTGGTTGAAACGGGCCAGTTCGGGCAGGGTGGGGCGGGGGTCGGACATGTCGGCGCTCGTCGCTGTCGGGCAGGGCGCCATGTTAG
This sequence comes from Pseudomonas sp. NBRC 111140, assembly GCF_001320885.1. Taxonomy (NCBI): domain Bacteria; kingdom Pseudomonadati; phylum Pseudomonadota; class Gammaproteobacteria; order Pseudomonadales; family Pseudomonadaceae; genus Pseudomonas; species Pseudomonas sp. NBRC 111140. The sequence continues at coordinate 1,754 of NZ_BCBQ01000150.1, read as the reverse complement.
CAGAACTAGGGTTGAGGGTTGCCCAAGCCCTGCCAATGCCGCGCCCCGACGAAGATGAAGCGCAACTGCTGGGTGATCTTTTCCTGCGGCGTCAGCGCCTGTGGGTAACCTGCTTCCGGGCTGTCGATAAGTTCGGGCAGGGTGGCGAACACGGTCTTCACTACCAGGTCGGCCATCACCGCCAGCGCGGCGCTGTCCAGGTGCTGCCAGCGCTTCATGCGCGCAAGGTCGGTGGCCAGGTCATCGCTTATGTCCTGGCGCAGGCGGGCAATGGCCTGGCGCACGGCCTGCGAACCGCCGTACTGTTCGCGGGCCAGGAACAGGAACTGCGCGCGGTGGGCGGCTACCACGTCGAGGAAGATGCGCACCGAAGCGTCGGTGATGCCGCCCAGTTCGAATTCGTTTTGCCGCACCAGGCGGATGGTCTGGCGGAAGGTGGTGTCGATTTCGGCCACCAAGGCCAGGCCCAGGGCATCCATGTCGGAAAAATGCCGGTAGAAGCCGGTCGGTACGATGCCAGCGGTCTTCGCCACCTCGCGCAGGCTGACACTGCCGAAACCACGGCCACTCTCCATGAGCAGGCAGGCTGCGTCGAGCAGGGCCTGGCGGGTCTGAAGCTTCTGTTCGGCGCGCGGTAGCATGATGCGGGCTTCTGTGACGGTAAGGCTGGGCACTCTAGATAAAAAAACAAAGCCCGGTCAATGGACCGGGCCTGGAGGGGAGCAAGCGTTGTGACAGAGGTTGTTCTTTTCGGCCATGGTGATCAGCTCACACGGCTGAGTTCAACCAGGCGATCCGAGCCACCTTCGGCAACGCGGCCACTGCGTTCGATCAGACGATCCGAGCCACCTTCGGCAACGCGGCCACTGCGTTCGATCAGGCGATCGGAACCACCTTCGGCAACGCGGCCACTGCGTTCGATCAGGCGATCCGAGCCACCTTCGGCAACGCGGCCACTGCGTTCGATCAGGCGATCCGAGCCACCTTCGGCAACGCGGCCACTGCGTTCGATCAGGCGATCCGAGCCACCTTCGGCAACGCGGCCACTGCGTTCGATCAGGCGATCGGAACCACCTTCGGCAACGCGGCCACTGCGTTCGATCAACCGATCGGAACCACCTTCAGCTACGGTTTTCAGTGGCTGGGCGATTTCGGCAGCGCTGGAGCGCGATTCGGCGGTCAGGTGTTGCTCGGAAGCCGGCAGGGCAAAAGCGTTGGCGGCCAAAAGGGACAGGGTCAGGGTCAGCAGGTGGCGTTTCATGATTTCGGTGCTCCTCTCGGGGGCTGGAAAGTGGGTACGAAGCCAATGCTACGCCGCGTAACGCCAGAGAGAAGTTCATACGGGTAATGGTAACAATCGACCGTATTGATAGAGGTTCGCAACGCCTCTAATCAGCGCCTTTCAGGCGCGCAGGCAAACCGCTGGCCGTGCCTCCGTTGGGTAACATGTACAGCCTGGCGCGATAAATTGCTGAGCAAAGGGCCAGGAAAAACTTCGCTATCATGGCGCCATCGATAAAACCCCATGGGTTTTCATGAGTCCGAGATATTGAGTGCCACTGAAGTGCCTGTTCTGTGTCATACCGCAAGGAGATTCACGCAATGACGCGTCCCGCCAGAATCCTCGTCTGGACCCTCACCAGCCTGTTCACCCTGCTGGCAATCCTGGTGGTGGTGATCGCCACCTTCGACTGGAACCGCGTCAAGCCGCTGCTCAACGAGAAGGTCTCCGAGGCCTTGCACCGGCCTTTCGC
>NZ_BCBQ01000149.1:0-9218 GCF_001320885.1 Pseudomonas sp. NBRC 111140 | reverse complement strand
GACTTCGACACCCTCTATGTACTGACCCTGACCTGGCACGACGGCAAGGCCAGCCTGCTCAGCCGTAACGTGCGCCAGGGCCTGAATGACGGTGCGCATAGCTGCCCGACCTGATCCGCTGGTACTGTTTGGCCAGGAAGCCGGAACAGGGATGAAGGATGAAGCAGCGGGTAACGGTAATCGGTGGCGGGGTGGTTGGCCTGGCGACGGCCTACGCCCTTGTTCGTGACGGGTATTCGGTAGCGTTGATCGAGGCGCGCGACAGCCTGGCGTCGGCCACCAGTTTTGCCAATGGCGGGCAATTGTCCTATCGGTATGTGGCGCCACTGGCCGATGCCGGAGTGCCCTGGCAGGCACTGGGCTGGCTGCTGCAGGGCGAGTCGCCGCTGCGCCTGCGCTTGCGCCTTGACCCGGCGCAGTGGCGCTGGCTGCTGGCCTTTACCCTGGCTTGCCGGCGCAGCGTCAATCGCCGTAATGCCGGGCAACTGCTGGAGCTGGCGTTGCACAGCCAGGCCGTTCTGGGGCAATGGCGCGAGGCGCAGAACCTGGGCGACTTTGCCTGGCGGCGCAACGGCAAGCTGGTGGCTTTTCGCAGCGAGCGGGCCTTTGCCCATGGCCGAGCGCAGTTGACGGACCCGGCCAGCCAGCGGGTTTTGGCGGCAGTCGAGCTGCACGCGCTGGAGCCTGCATTGGCGGGGGCACCGTTTGTCGGTGGCGTGTTCACAGCGGATGAAGAGGTGGGTGATTGCCACTTGTTCTGCCAGCGCCTGGAGGCCCTGTTACGCGCTTCGGGGCAATGCCGTGTTCTGCTTGGTCGGCCAGTGACGCAACTGGTGCGGTGCCAGGACCAGGTTGTAGCGCTACAACTGGGCGACGAGCAGATGGAGGTGGAGCAGTTGGTGCTATGCGCCGGGCATCGCGGCCCAGGCTTGGCACTACCGGGGATGCATATACCGGTCTACCCGCTGAAGGGCTACAGCCTGACGGCACCGATCGGTGCCGGGCACCAAGCCCCGGAAGTGAGCCTTACCGATTATGAGCGCAAGATCGTCTACGCCCGCCTGGGGCAGCAGCTACGGGTAGCGGCGATGGTGGACATTGTCGGTTTTGACGAGTCGGTGGAAAAGCGCAGGTTGCAGAGCATGCGGCGGCTGGCACTTGAGACGTTACCCAAGGCTGCGGATTATAACCAGGCGGTGGAGTGGGCCGGGATGCGGCCGGCGACACCGACCGGGGTGCCGATCATTGGCGGGACGGTGTATCGCAACTTGTGGCTGAACCTGGGGCATGGTGCGTTGGGGTTTACCTTGGCCTGTGGCAGTGCGCAGCGCCTGGTCGAAATGATGGGGCGATAGTACCGGCCCCCTCGCGGGCTTGCCCGCGAAGCGGCCGGCACAGGGAAATACTGGATCAGCGGCCGAAGCGCATCGGCCAACCCAGCACCTTTTTCGCGCGCGGCGTGGCATAGGTGCGTACCTTGGAAGTACTCAACCCCATGCGCACCAGCGATTCGGCAATGGTTACCGCTGCGCTCACACCATCCACCACGGGCACACCGGTGCGCTGGCGAATCTGCTCGTCCAGCCCGGCCATGCCGCCGCAACCCAGGCAGATCACTTCGGCCTTGTCGTCACGCACGGCCCGTTCGGCCTGCTCGACAATCGCCTCCACGGCCCGCTGTGGGTCGGCCTCCAGTTCCAGTACCGCCAGCCCGCTGGCACGCACCGAGGCGCAGCGCTCGTACAGGCCGGACAGCTTCAGGCGGTCCTCGATCAGCGGTACGGTGCGGTCCAGCGTGGTTACAACCGAATAAGCATGGCCCAGGTACATTGCTGTGCTGGCGGCAGCATCGGTAATGTCCACCACCGGCACGTTGAGCAGCTCCTGCAGGCCTTCGCGGCCGTGTTCGCCATAACCCGCCTGGATCACGGCGTCATAGGGGCCTTCGAAGGCCAGTACTCGGTCCATCACCGCGATTGCAGCCAGGTAGCTTTCGAAATTGCCCTCCACCGACTCGGCACCAAACCAAGGTGTGAGGCCGATTATTTCGGTGCCGGGCGCAGCCACCGCACGGGCCTGCTCGGCAATGGCGTCGGTGATGGCTTCGGTGGTGTTGACGTTGGCGATCAGAATACGCATGGGCTGTCTTCCTTGATTAATGGCTGCTGTGGTCGACGGCGATGCACTCGCCGCTGACGTCGTGGTATTGGCGGTTGCGGGGTGCGATCAGCAGGTACAGGGCAGCGGCGATACCGGCGCCGATCAACCAGGAGAACGGCGCCACGCTCTGGAAGTTGGGGACCAGGGCCAGGACGATGGCCAGCAGCGCAGCCGGCACGAAGGCGGCCACGGCGCGCAGGTTGATGCCTTTGCTGTAGTGATAGGCGCCGGCCGGGTCTTCGCTGTACAGCTGTGGCACGTTGATGCAGCCTTTGCGCAGCAACCAGTAGTCGGACATGATCACCCCGTACAGCGGGCCGAGCAGGGCGCCCAGGCCCGACAGGAAGTACACGATCACCAGCGGGCTGTTGTACAGGTTCCACGGCAGGATCAGCACCGCCAACGTGGCGCTGATCAGCCCGGCACGGCGGAAGTTCAGGTGGCGCGGCGCCAGGTTGCTGAGCACGAAGGCTGGTGCGACAAAGTTGGCCATGATGTTCACCGCCACGGTGACGATCAGGAAGGCCAGGCAGCCGAGCACCAAAAATGGCGTGCTGGGGATGGCGGCGACGATCTGCGTCGGGCTGTCGATGATTTGGCCGTTGATCTGGAACTGCGCACCGCATAGCACCACGGTGATCACGGCGAACACCAGGATGTTCACCGGCAGGCCCCAGAAGTTGCCGACGCGGATGGTCTTGCGGCACGGCGAGGAGCGGGCGAAGTCACAGAAGTTCAGCACCAAAGTGCCGTAGATCGCCAGCCACAGCGCGCCGCCGGCAAAAATGTTGCGCCACATCTCGTAGCCAGTCAGCGGCGCAGCCACCGACCAGGCAATGCGGGCATCGGCCTTGAAGTACATGAACACCGCCAGGGCGGCGACGGTCAGCAGGATCACCGGGCCGGCAAAGGCCTCGTAGCGGCGCACCATCTCCATGCCGTAGGCCAGGATGACCAGTTGCACCAGCCAGATCGATACGAAGCACACCCAGCCCAGGCTCGACAGGCCGAGGATGCTGTCGTGGTCGTATGCCGCCATTTGTGGCCACACGGCGGTAAGCAGTACCCGCAGCACCACCGAGGCCAGGTAGGTCTGGATGCCGAACCAGGCAATGGCGATGACGGCGCGGATCAGCGCCGGGATCTGCGCGCCGTGGATACCGAAGGCAATGCGGCTGATGACCGGGAACGGCACCCCGGTTTTCTGCCCCATGTAGCCGGACAGGTTCATGAAGAAATACACCAGGGCCGCACCGATGGCCAACGACAAGAGAATTTGCCAGCCACCCAGGCCGAGGGCGAACAAGCCCATGGCGAACGAGTAGTTGGCGATATTGTGCACATCGTTTGTCCACAGCGCGAAGATGCTGTAGCCGCCCCAGCGACGGCCTTCGATACGTGTTGGCGCGAGGTCGCGGTTATGCAGGCGCGGGCTCAGGGCAAGTTCCGGCGCGTTGCCGGTGAGGGTGGTGTTGGGGTGGGTGCTGGCGACGGATAGTTCAGGGGCAAGGTCGAGGCTGCTACTCATTCCGGCGGGCTCCTGATGCACTTGGACTGCGATGAGCGGGCATGCGCACGGGCTCGCCATCTCGTCAGTGCAGTGTTGGCATCACAGGGTTCTGGGCGCGGCGGCCGACATTGGGTCGGCGTCGCGGGTTCTTGTGTATTTATGTTTTGTTTAGGTTGTATACAAAACACGAAGACACAAAAGCCATTTCTATGCCAAGGAGTATTCAACTTTCTGCTGGCCAGCATTCTGAAACTATCTTGTTGAAAGATAAGTTAATGAAATGCTGACGTTATAAGTTGACCAAATGAACAGGTTTAATTTTTTAGTGAGAAAGTTAGTTGATCATTTGGTCAAAATTTTTGGCGGGGAGTGTGTAACGTATTGGGGCGTTACCGAGGGTAAGTGCACACAAAAATGGCACTTATGGTGACGTTTTTGTGTACAAAAAATAGTCAGCTTTTCCTGCGCGGGCCTATTCACGGGGACGCTTGCGAAGAGGCCCGTGCAAGAGAAAATCAATCCATCGGCGGCAACCGCCGCTTCACCGGGCTTTTCTTGATGATGGCGGTATTGGTTTCGGCCAGCACATTGATACGGTCGAGCAGGGTGTCCAGTTGTTCCATCGAGCGCACATGCAGCCGGGCAATGAAACAGTCCTCACCCGTGACTTTGTCGCACTCGGTGAACTCAGGGATGGCAATGATCTGCCGCTCCACTTCGTGCAACTGCCCCGGCAGCGGGCGGATGCGCACGATGGCCTGCAACTGGTAACCAAAGGCGCGTGGGTCGACCTCCACGGTGTAGCCGCGCAGCACACCACGCTCCTCCAGGCGGCGCAGGCGTTCGCTGACGCTGGGCGCGGACAGCCCGCTGACCTGCGCCAGCGCTTTGAGCGAGCGGCGTGAGTCCTCCATCAGTGCATTGATCAGTAGTTGGTCGATGGCATCAGTCATGCTCGCCTCATCAGGTAATTCACGATATTTGCCTTGATAGTAAAGGCATGACTGCAGATCTGCCTTGATTAACCGCTGGAAGGTCAGGCTGCAACCTTTGCATACTGTTGCCATCGTCAACAGGAGGTGTGAGATGGACAGTTCATTGCGCCGTGGCTCGCTGGAAATGGTCGCTGCCATGCTGATTTCCGGGACCATCGGCTGGTTCGTGCTGGTGTCTGGCCTACCGGTGCTGGATGTGGTGTTCTGGCGCTGCGTGTTCGGTGCCGTGACCTTGCTGGCGATTTGCGCCGCATTTGGGCTTCTACGGCCGGGAGTGATCAGCCGCACGGCATTCTTGCTGGCGATTGCCAGTGGGGTGGCCATTGTCGGCAACTGGCTGTTGTTGTTCGCCTCGTACTCGCGGGCATCGATTGCCATTGGTACGGCGGTGTACAACGTGCAGCCGTTCATGCTGGTGGGCCTGGCGGCACTGTTTTTGGGCGAGAAAATCACCTTGGCCAAGGTGACCTGGCTGAGCGTGGCGTTCCTCGGCATGCTGGCCATCGTCAGTGCACATGGGGCGGGGCAGGGCAGTGGCGAGGATTATTTGCTCGGGATTGCCCTGGCGCTGGGGGCAGCGTTGTTGTATGCAATCGCTGCGTTGATCATCAAGCGCCTGAGTGGCACGCCCCCGCACCTGATCGCGTTGATTCAGGTAGCCACGGGTGCGCTGCTGCTGGCGCCGTGGGTCAAGCTTGGCGGCTTGCCGAGTGAAGTGCCGGCGCTGGCCAGCCTGCTGACGCTGGGCATGGTGCATACCGGCCTGATGTATGTGCTGCTGTACAGTGCCATACAGCGTTTGCCCACGGCGTTGACCGGTGCGCTGTCGTTCATTTACCCGATTGCGGCGATCCTGGTGGACTGGGTGGCGTTCGGGCACCGACTGGCGCCGCTGCAGTGGCTGGGGGTGGGGTTGATCTTGCTGGCGGCGGCGGGAATGCAGCAGGGATGGTGGTTCCGACCGGCGCGGGTTGCCGTCAAAAGTTGAGGTAGAATGCCGCTTTTGTCAGCCTGCGACCCACCATGACTTCGCCGATCCACATCCTTGAAAAGCACCTGCTCGCCGCCCTCGACCCTGCCCCGCAGGAAACCCGCCGCCTGTTCCACGGCCGTGGGCGCTGCTGGGCGGGCCTGGAGCAGGTCACCGTCGAGTGGCTGCAAGGCGTGCTGTCGGTTGCCCTGTTCCGCGAGCCGTCCGAGGGCCAGCTGGCCGAGCTGGAGGCCATGTTGCGCACGTTGGCTGAGCGCCCGCAATGGACCGGCCAGGCGATCATCATCCAGCACCGCTACCTGCCCGACAGCCCGGGCCAGTGGCTGGTGGGCGAGCCGTGCCAGCAGCGTGAGGTGTTCGAGGACGGCCTGAGCTACCTGCTGGACCTGGGCGTGCGGCAGAACAACGGCCTGTTCCTCGACATGCGCTACGGCAGGCGCTGGGTGCGTGAGCAGGCGGCGGGCAAGCGCGTGCTGAACTTGTTCGCCTATACCTGCGGTTTCTCGGTGGCAGCGATTGCCGGTGGCGCCGAGCAGGTGGTGAACCTGGACATGGCCAAATCGGCCCTGTCACGTGGCCGGGACAACCACCGCCTCAATGGCCACGATGCATCGCGGGTGGCGTACCTGGGCCATGAGCTGTTCAAGTCGTGGGGCAAGGTGCGCAAGTACGGGCCGTATGACCTGATCATCATCGACCCGCCAACCTTTCAGCGTGGCAGCTTCGTGTTGACCCAGGACTACGCGAAGATCCTGCGGCGTTTGCCGGAGTTGCTGACTGAGGGCGGCACGGTGCTGGCGTGTGTGAATGATCCGGGCATCGGGCCGGAGTTTCTCATTGAAGGGATGGCGGAGCAGGCGCCGACGCTTGCGTTTGTCGAGCGGCTGGAGAACCCGCCGGAGTTCCCGGATGTGGACCCGGCCGGGGGGCTCAAGGCCTTGGTGTTCCGTAAAGTTTGATGTTGCCCTTGCTGGGCTCTTCGCGGTTTTACCCGCGAAGAGCCCAGTACAGACGGCATCAAGCGCCAAGAGCCTGCATCGGCAGCGGGTATACCTGGGCAAAACTCACGTTGTCGGTTTGGTCCACGCGTTTCTTCAACCGCTCGTTGAACGCCCGGCTTACCGCATACTGCCCGCCGGAAATGGTGCGGAACTGCGCCGTCAGCACAAAGCCGTTCAAGTCCATGCGGTCCACGCCGAACACTTGCAATGGCCCCTGCAGGTTGATGCGCAGCAGCGGATCTTCGCTGATCGACTTGCCCACTTCATGGATCAGTGCCAGCGACGCATCCACATCACTGTCGTAAGTGAACTGCACCGAAAAAAACGCATAAGCGAACTGCCGCGACTGGTTGGTAACCGCCTTGATCTGGCCGAACGGCACCGAGTGCACGAAGCCTTTGCCATCGCGCAGGCGCAGGGTGCGGATGGTCAGGCTTTCGACGGTACCGGCATGGCCGGAATCGAGCACCACCCAATCGCCGATGGAAATGGTGTCCTCGATCAGGATGAACAATCCGGTGATCACATCCTGCACCAACTGCTGCGAACCGAAGCCGATGGCCAGGCCGATCACCCCGGCACCGGCCAGCAAGGGCGCAACGTTGATGCCCAGGTTGGCCATGGTGGTGATGGTGCAGATAACGATCAGGACCACTTTGATCGCGTTACGCAGCATCGGCAGGATGGTGCGCACCCGGGTACTTGGCTGGCGTGCGGCGCGGCGGCCGACGGCAGGCTTGAGTGCTTCCTGAATAGCGGTATCAAGCACCACCCACAGCAGCCAGGTAACCAGCAGGATCAGGCCGATGCTCGACAGCGAGTTGCTGATCGCCTGGCCCAGGCTGTTGCTCAGGGCGAAATCGATCACCGAGAAACCCCAGATGCGCCCCAGCAATTCGATGAAGGCCACTGCCATGGCGATGCGCAATAGCGCATGGGCAAGGCTGCGCAGCAGTTCTTTGTAGGGGCGTACCCGTTGCGCCGGGTCGCTTTCCCGGGGGGCCAGCAAGTGTTGCAGCAACGTGCTGAGAAACACTGTCGATACCAGCAGCACAGTGGTCAGCAAAGCCTTCTGCAGGGCCTTCTGGCTTTCTTCACCGGCACCTACCAGGTGAATCGCCGACACCAGAATCATCAACAGGATTGGCAGGTACCACACCGCCGAAAAGATCCGCAGGGTCTCCTGCACGGCCCGGTGCTGCACACGGTCCTTCAAGCTGCGGTTGCGGATCAGGTGCGCCACCGGGCGGCGCAGGCGAATGACCAGGCTGGCGAAGATGAAGGTGGCGGTGAGACCGGTGAGCACGGCAATGCTGGCGGTGATGTTGCCGCCCAACTGGCGGGCAATCTGCGGGCTGGTAAGGGCGTCGCTCCAGGCCGCGAGGAAGCCGATCAGAAAAAGCAGCCGTGGGGCCAGGCGCTTGATCACTGCTACGGCCGGGCGCTTGTGGCCGGCATCGAACAGGGTGATCAGGCACAGAATGATCGAGGTCGAGAACAAGCCACTGCTGGTGGCGTATGCCAGGCTCAGGCCCAGCGCGCGGGCTACCGAGGGGTCGAGGAAGCGGCTGGCGTACAGCGTCAGCGGCAGGCTGGCCAGCGCTGGCAGGGTGTAGGGCAGCAGGTAGCCCAGCAGGCTGCTGGCACGTTTGCGCTCGCGCAGCCACGGGGTGCCAGAAGTGCGTCTTGCGACCCAGCGCCCGAGGCTGGTGAGCGCGGCGAAACTGGCGGCCCAGGTGAATGTAAGCAACAAGAAGTTGCCGGCCAGTTGCAGCGAGTCGCTGGCCGAGTGGCGGTCGACCAGGCGTTCGACCTCTTTGGCGGCGCGATCGGTGCGCAAGCGCCAGGCATCCACCAGGTGGGCGTCGAGGTCCAGCTCCTGGGCGGCGCTGTCCAGGCCGTCGGCCAAGGCGCCAAGCAGCCCGCCTTGCAGTACTGGTTCGGGTTCGGCGGCTTGTTCTTCGGTGGGGGTGGGGTCGGCGGCAAGCAGGTGGGTGCTCAGCAGGCAGCCGAGCAACAGGGTAGAGAGAAAGCGCAGCACTGGAGTACTCCTTGGGCCGGGGTGAGCGGGGCAGGGTTACTCAAGGAACTGATGGGTAAAGGGTATGGAAAGTTCGATTGTTGTATGGCCTGTGCCGGTCCCTTCGTGAGCTTGCCCGCGAAGGGGCCGGCACTGCCTGTATCAGTTACTGACCGCTATAGATCTGGTCAAACACCCCGCCATCATTGAAGTGGGTTTTCTGCACGGTGCGCCAGTCACCAAAGGTTTTTTCCACCGACAGGAAGTCCACTTTCGGGAAGCGGTCGGTGTACTTGGCCAGTACCGTCGCATCGCGCGGGCGCAGGTAGTTGTTGGCGGCGATCTCCTGGGCTTCTGGCGACCACAGGTACTTCAGGTATTCCTCGGCCACGGCCTGGGTGCCTTTCTTGGCCACCACCTTGTCGACCACGCTCACCGGCGGCTCGGCTTCTGCCGACACGCTTGGGTAGACCACTTCGAACTGGTCGCGGCCGAACTCGCGAGCGATCATTTCGGCTTCGTTCTCGAAGGTGACCAGCAC
>NZ_BCBQ01000148.1:0-9406 GCF_001320885.1 Pseudomonas sp. NBRC 111140 | reverse complement strand
CGAGTGCAAGGGTGATACGCATATCGACGATCACCATACCGTCGAAGACGTTGGCATTACCCTGGGCATGGCATTCGCCCAGGCCATCGGTGACAAGAAAGGCATCTTCCGCTACGGCCATGCCTACGTGCCGCTGGACGAAGCGCTGTCGCGCGTGGTCATCGACTTTTCTGGCCGCCCAGGCCTGCAGATGCACGTGCCGTACACCCGCGCCAGCGTTGGTGGCTTCGATGTCGACCTGTTCCAGGAGTTTTTCCAGGGCTTCGTCAACCATGCCTTGGTCACCCTGCACATCGACAACCTGCGTGGCCACAACACCCACCACCAGATCGAAACCGTGTTCAAGGCTTTCGGCCGCGCTCTGCGCATGGCCATTACCCTCGACGAGCGCATGGCCGGGCAAATGCCTTCCACCAAAGGGTGCCTGTAAATGCAGACGGTAGCCGTAATCGACTATGGCATGGGCAACCTGCACTCGGTGGCCAAGGCGCTTGAGCACGTAGGTGCCGGTAAGGTGTTGGTCACCAGCGATGCCGCAGTGATCCGCGAGGCCGACCGCGTGGTGTTCCCAGGTGTGGGTGCGATTCGCGACTGCATGGCCGAAATCCGCCGCCTGGGCTTCGACAGCCTGGTGCGTGAAGTCAGCCAGGACCGCCCGTTCCTCGGTATCTGCGTCGGTATGCAGGCGCTACTCGAACACAGCGAAGAAAACACCGGTGTCGATTGCATCGGTCTGTTTCCCGGCCAGGTGCGTTTCTTCGGCAAAGACCTGCAAGAAGACGGCGAGCACCTGAAGGTGCCGCACATGGGCTGGAACGAAGTTGCCCAGACCATTGACCACCCGCTGTGGCACGACATCCCCGACCGCGCACGTTTCTACTTCGTGCACAGCTACTACATCAATGCCGGCAAGGCGGGCCAGGTGGTCGGTCGCGGCCACTATGGCGTCGATTTCGCCGCCGCGCTGGCTGATGGCTCGCGCTTTGCCGTGCAGTTCCACCCGGAGAAGAGCCATACCCATGGCCTGCAGTTGCTGCAGAACTTCGTCGCCTGGGACGGGCGCTGGTAAATGAGCAGGTCGAAGACCAAGGCCCCGATCATGACCCTGGCCCCCGAGCAGGAGCGCGATGCGCTCGACACGCTCAAGCGCTTCCTTGAAGACCGCTTCGAGCTGCAGCTGGGGTCGTTCGAGGTGGCCGAAGTCCTCGAGCTGTTCAGCAAGGAAATTGCACCCCATTACTACAACAGGGCGATTGCCGATGTTCAGCTGCACCTCAAGGAGCGGTTCGAGAGCATCGAAAGCGACCTGTGGGCACTCGAGAAGCCCTGAAACCCAACAAATAGACAGGTTCCCAAGATGCTGATTATCCCCGCTATCGATCTGAAGGACGGTGCCTGCGTGCGCCTGCGCCAGGGCCGCATGGAAGACTCCACGGTATTTTCCGACGACCCGGTGAGCATGGCCGCCAAGTGGGTCGAGGGTGGCTGCCGCCGCCTGCACCTGGTCGACCTCAACGGCGCTTTCGAAGGCCAACCGGTCAACGGTGAAGTGGTTACCGCCATCGCCAAACGTTACCCGACTCTGCCGATCCAGATCGGCGGCGGTATCCGTTCGCTGGAAACCATCGAGCACTACGTCAAGGCTGGCGTCAGCTACGTGATCATCGGCACCAAGGCGGTCAAGCAGCCCGAGTTCGTCGCCGAAGCGTGCAAGGCCTTTCCAGGCAAGGTCATCGTTGGCCTGGATGCCAAGGACGGCTTCGTCGCCACCGACGGCTGGGCCGAAGTCAGCTCGGTGCAGGTCATCGACCTGGCCAAGCGTTTCGAGGCCGATGGCGTCTCGGCGATCGTCTACACCGACATCGCCAAGGACGGCATGATGCAGGGCTGCAACGTGCCGTTCACCAAGGCGCTGGCCGAAGCCACCCGCATTCCGGTGATCGCGTCTGGCGGCATTCACAACCTGGGCGACATCAAGGCCCTGCTCGACGCCAAGGCGCCAGGCATTGTCGGCGCCATCACAGGCCGTGCCATCTACGAAGGCACGCTCGATGTCGCCGAGGCCCAGGCCTTCTGCGACAACTACCAAGGCTGAGGACTGAACCATGGCACTGGCCAAGCGCATCATCCCTTGCCTGGACGTGGACAACGGCCGGGTGGTCAAGGGCGTCAAGTTCGAGAACATCCGTGATGCCGGCGACCCGGTGGAAATCGCCCGTCGGTACAACGAGCAGGGTGCCGACGAAATCACTTTCCTCGACATCACCGCCAGCGTCGATGGCCGCGACACTACCCTGCATACCGTCGAGCGCATGGCCAGCCAGGTGTTCATCCCGCTGACCGTGGGCGGTGGCGTGCGTACCGTGCAGGACATCCGTAACCTGCTCAACGCCGGTGCCGACAAGGTTTCGATCAACACGGCTGCGGTGTTCAACCCGGAGTTCGTGGGCGAGGCTGCGGACCGTTTCGGTTCGCAGTGCATCGTTGTCGCCATCGATGCCAAGAAAGTGTCCGGGCCGGGTGAAACGCCGCGCTGGGAGATTTTCACCCACGGTGGGCGCAAGCCGACTGGCCTGGATGCAGTGGAGTGGGCGAAGAAGATGGAAGGCCTGGGTGCAGGCGAGATTCTGCTCACCAGCATGGACCAGGACGGCATGAAGAACGGCTTCGACCTGGGCGTTACCCGTGCCATCAGTGATGCGCTGGGTATTCCGGTGATTGCCTCGGGTGGTGTGGGCAACCTGCAGCACCTGGCTGACGGTATTCTGGAAGGGCATGCCAGCGCGGTGCTGGCGGCCAGTATCTTCCACTTTGGCGAGTACACGGTACCGGAAGCCAAGGCCTACATGGCTTCGCGCGGGATCGTCGTTCGCTGACAGATCGCTGGGAGGGCTTTGCCCTCCTATCGCGACACAAGGCCGCTCCTACAGGGTAATGCGTATCTCTGTAGGAGCGGCCTTGTGTCGCGATGGGCCGCAACGCGGCCCCAATTGCATCACCCGTGATTCTTGCCGAGCAACGCGTGATAAAGCTCGGTATCCCCAAGAATCCCCACCACCCTGTCGTTATCCTGCAGCACCAGCTTGTTGCCAGTCTGATAACGAATCTGCAGCGCCTCGCGCATGCCGATGTCGGCGTGCACCACGGTCGGTCTGCGCTCCAGCAGCTCCACATCCTGCCCCGGTGCCCAGTTCTGCATGTCCAGCCCGTTTTGGCCCTGGCGAGCACGCTTGAGCGCGCCGCCTTCGCCCAGGTCCAGCCACGAATCGATACCGGGGTCCAGGCACACCGAACCATTGACCCGCTTGCAGTTGTCCAGGCTGCGCATCAGGCTGCGGCCGCACAGCACGTTCAGCGGGTTGGTGTGGGCGACGAAGGTGCGCACGTATTCGTCGGCCGGGTTGAGCACGATTTCTTCCGGCTTGCTGTACTGGATGATCCGCCCGTCCTTCATGATCGCAATACGGGTACCCAGCTTCAGTGCCTCGTCCAGGTCATGGCTGACGAACACGATGGTCTTGCTCAGCTTGGCCTGCAGGCCCAGCAGTTCGTCCTGCAGGCCCTGGCGGATCAGCGGGTCGAGGGCCGAGAACGGTTCGTCCATCAACAGGATGTCGGCATCCATGGCCAGTGCACGGGCCAGGCCCACGCGCTGCTGCATGCCGCCTGACAGCTCGTCCGGCTTCTTGTTGCGCCATTGGGTCAGGCCCACCAGCTCAAGCTTCTCGTCGACCAGCTTGCGCCGTTCCTTTTCCGGGCGGCCCTGCATTTCCAAACCAAAGCTGATGTTCTCGCGCACCGTCAGCCAGGGCATCAGGGCGAACTTCTGGAACACCATGGCAATGCGCTTGGTGCGCATCATCTTCAGCTCGGCCGGGGAGCAGTGGGCAATGTCGATGTGCTTGCCTTCGTGCTCGACGAACAGCTTGCCACGGCTGACGGTGTTGAGGCCGTTGATGCAGCGCAGCAGGCTCGACTTGCCCGAGCCGGACAGGCCCATCAGCACACAGATCTCGCCCTTGTTGATATCCAGGTTGGCCTTCTCGACGCCAACCACCAGGCCGGTCTGCTTGAGGATCTGCTCGCGGGTCTTGCCTTGGTCCAGCAGAGACAGCGCTTCGCGTGGCTTGTTGGAGAAAATGACGTCGACGTCTTCGAAACGAATGATGCTCATGCCTCACCCCTTACCGGCAGTTCCGGTTGCTTGCAGATACGGTCGAGCATGATCGCCAGCAGCACGATCGCCAGGCCCGCTTCGAAGCCCAGGGAGATATCGGCGGTGTTCAGTGCGTTGACCACAGGTTTGCCCAGGCCGTCAGCGCCGACCAGGGCGGCAATCACCACCATCGACAGCGACAGCATGATGCACTGGGTGACGCCGGCGGCGATGCTGGGCATCGCATGCGGCAGTTCGATACGGGTAAGCAGTTGGCGACGCGAGCAGCCAAAGGCCTTGCCGGCGTCCATCAGCTCTTGCGGCACGTCGCAGATGCCCAGGTAAGTCAGGCGAATAGGCGCGGCAATGGCGAATACCACGGTGGAGATCAGCCCCGGCACCACGCCCAGGCCGAACAGGGTCAGGGTTGGGATCAGGTAGACGAAGGTGGGCACCGTTTGCATCAGGTCGAGCACCGGCCGCATGGCGGTGTAGAACATCGGTTTGTGCGCAGCGAGGATGCCCAGCGGCACGCCGATTACCACGCACACCACCGTGGCGAAGGTGACCTGGGCCAGGGTTTCCATGGTTTCCTGCCAGTAGCCCAGGTTGAGGATCAACAGGAACGACAGGGCAACGAACACGGTCAGCGCCCATTTGCGCTGGATCAAGTGCGCCAGGGCGGCGAACAGGGCAATGAGAACGAACGGGTTGAACCAGGTCAGGGCGCTGGTGACGCCATGGATCATGAACTCCAGGCCTTGCGCGATGGCGTCGAAGTAATTCGCGCCGTTCTGGGTCAGCCACTCGACGAACGACGCGATGTACTGGCCCAGGGGTATTTTCTGATCGATAAGCATGATAGCGAGCTTCCACCTGCATAGATTGAAATCAACCCGGGGCAGGCACGGTCCTGCCCCGAGGTAGCGCTATTGCGTGGTTCGTTATTGCGTGAGCTTGGCCTTGGCCGCCTCCAGGCCAGGTTTGCCATCCACGGTGGTCACGCCGGCCAGCCAGGCATCCAGCTTGCCTGGGTTGTCCTTGATCCATTTCTTGGCGGCGGCTTCGGGTTTCATCTTGTCGTCCAGGACATAGCCCATCATGGTGCTTTCATCCTTGAGCTCGAACGACAGGTTCTTCAACAGCTGGCCAACGTTGCTGCACTCCTGCGCGTAGCCCTTGCGGGTGTTGGTCAGCACGGTGGCCTTGCCGAAGTCGGGGCCGAAGAATTCGTCCCCGCCGGTCAGGTACTGCATCTTGAAGCGGGTGTTCATCGGGTGCGGTTCCCAGCCCAGGAACACCAGCGCTTCGCCACGCTTCTGCGCGCGGTCGACCTGCGACAGCATGCCGGCCTCGCTCGATTGCACGATCTTGAAACCGGCGTCCTTCAGGCCGAAGGCGTTCTTGTCGATCATGCTCTGGATGGTGCGGTTGCCATCGTTGCCGGGTTCGATGCCGTAGATCTTGCTATCGAGTTCTTTCTTGAACTTGGGAATGTCGCTGAAATCCTTCAGGCCCTTGTCATACAGCGCCTGGGGCACGGCCAAGGTGTACTTGGCGTTTTCCAGGTTGGCGCGCACGGTTTCCACCGTGCCGGCGTCGCGGTACTGCTTGATGTCGTTTTCCATGGTCGGCATCCAGTTGCCGAGAAACACGTCCAGGTCCTTGCCGGTGGCCAGCGACTTGTAGGTCACCGGTACCGAGATCATGGTGGTGTGGGTTTTGTAACCCAGGGCTTCGAGCACAACGCTGGTGGTCGCGGTCGTGACTGTGATGTCGGTCCAGCCGACATCGGAGAAACGTACCGTCTGACACTGCTCGGGTTCGGCGGCCTGGGCCAGCAATGGCGTGGACAGCAACGCAACCAGCAACAGCGAGGGTGAACCTTTCATGGATGGACTCCTGTGATTTTGTCTTCGGGTTCGCGTGGGTCGCCGGGCTTTCTGAAGGTCCGGTCGACCAGGCCTGCAGAGGGCAGGATGCGTGGCCGTGCTTTACGAGTCGCTTTCGATAATCCTCCAGCGCCGGGCAATCGCCTACTGGTAGGGTCGTATCCAGTACGGAACGGGTCGTATCCAGTACGGGCGATGTCGCTTATGGATTTTTCCACCCCTTCGGCCGCATTTTTGCGTCACCAGGCCGCTGGAAAACGGCGTGGAGAAGGCAACGAACAGCGCGGCGCTGCTGGACAAAAGTACGTCGGTTGCAGACGGCGAGGGGGGCGGTAAAAGCCCGATGATGCTGGCATTCAAGGCGGCCCGCTGTTTCAGCCTAGCAGCTGCCCCGCCCTGCGCATGGCGCGCAGAGACAAGCCCAGCAAGAGGTGATTCGACAATGGCCATCAGCGTGTTCGACCTGTTCAAGATCGGTGTCGGGCCCTCCAGCTCCCACACCGTCGGCCCCATGCGTGCTGGCGCCCTGTTCGTTCAGGGCCTGCGCGAACGCGGCGAGCTGGAGCGTGTGAAGCGGATCGAGGTGCGTCTTTACGGCTCGCTGTCGGCCACCGGTATCGGTCACGGCACCGACAACGCCACCATCATGGGCCTGATGGGCGAGTGGCCTGACGCCATTGACCCGACCCAGATTGTGCCGCGCATCGCCGACCTGCGCGAAACCGACACCCTGCAGCTGGACGGCCGGCTACCCATCGAATTCGTCTGGGCCCGCGACATGCTGCTGCTGGACGAGAACTTGCCATACCACCCCAACGCCATGACCCTGATTGCCGAAGGCGAGCAGGGTGAGCTGCACCGCGACACCTACTACTCGGTGGGCGGCGGTTTCGTGGTCGATGCTGCCCAGGCCGCCAGCGGCGTGCTGGATGCCGACCAGACCGTGCTGCCGTACGACTTCAACAGCGCCGCTGAACTGCTGCGCCTGTGCAAGCAAAACGACCTCAGCGTGTCGCAATTGATGATGGCCAACGAGAAGGTCTGGCGCAGCGAGCAAGAGATTCGCGCAGGCCTGCACAAGCTCTGGGAGGCCATGCAGGAATGCGTCAACAACGGCCTCAAGTACGAAGGCACGCTACCTGGCGGGCTGAATGTGCGCCGCCGCGCCGCCAAGCTGCACCGCAGCCTGCAGGAAATCGGCAAGCCCAACGTGATCGGCTCGACCATGAGCGCCATGGAGTGGGTCAACTTGTTCGCCCTGGCGGTCAACGAAGAAAACGCCGCCGGCGGGCGCATGGTCACCGCGCCTACCAATGGCGCGGCCGGGATCATTCCGGCGGTATTGCACTACTACATGCGTTTTAGCGATGAAGTGGACGAGTCGAGCGTGGTCGACTTCTTCCTCGGTGCTGCTGCGGTGGGCATCTTGTGCAAGAAGAACGCTTCGATCTCCGGTGCCGAAGTGGGGTGCCAGGGTGAAGTCGGCTCGGCCTGTGCCATGGCTGCAGCGGGCCTTGCCGAAGTGCTCGGGGCTACCCCGCCACAAGTGGAAAACGCTGCTGAAATTGCCCTGGAGCACAACCTCGGCCTGACCTGCGACCCGGTCGGCGGGCTGGTGCAGGTGCCGTGCATCGAGCGCAACGCGATTGCTGCGGTAAAGGCCATCAACGCGGTGCAGATGGCCTTGCGCGGGGACGGTGAGCACTTCATTTCTCTCGACCAGGTAATCCGCACCATGCGCGATACCGGGGCCGACATGCACGACAAGTACAAAGAAACCTCGCGCGGTGGCCTGGCTGTCAGTGCTATCGAATGCTAATGGTTTGATCCCCCCTCAAGGGCCTCTTCGCGGTTTTACCCGCGAAGAGGCCCTTGAGGTTGATGCAGGTGCAGCACAATCACCAATGCCTCTTTATGGTGCGCACGACGCCTACCGATCGTCGGGTGTCGTTATCAGTACTCGTGTTGTCGGTGACACTCAAGAGTGTCGTTTCTGGGCAACCTACACTGCGCGTGTCACCAAATTGCTCAGCCGTTACACGCATGGCGCCTAGCACGCCCGTTTGCGAACACCAGGCCAACTCGATCAAAGCACCTGATTTGCCGAATAAAGGCGTCGTTTTCAGGTTTTTTTGGATAGCCGTTCAATTTCAGGCACGGCGTTTGCGTTGATATTGGCCACCAAGCCCCGGCACATGAATCGGGGTAATAACAAGAAATCAGTGCCCGCCTGAGGCACACCCTGCATTTGTGTGAGGAGAAATCGCGATGACGTCGTACACCTCCGGGAACCCAACCCAGAACCGCACAGCACCCCAGTCCATCGGGTTTCTTCTATTGGACAACTTCACCCTGATTTCCCTGGCATCGGCCGTCGAGCCGCTGCGCATGGCCAACCAGCTGTCTGGGCGCGAGTTGTATCGCTGGCACACCCTGACGGTCGACGGTGGCCAGGTATGGGCCAGCGATGGCTTGCAGATCACCCCGGATGCCGCCATCAGCAATGCACCGCCCATCGACACCGTGATCGTCTGCGGCGGGGTTGGCATTCAGCGGTCGGTCACCCGTGAACACGTTACCTGGCTGCAAGCCCAGGCCCGTCAGTCGCGCAGGCTGGGCGCGGTGTGCACCGGCAGCTGGGCGCTGGCCTGCGCCGGCCTGCTCGATGGCTTCGACTGCAGCGTGCACTGGGAATGCCTGGCCGCGATGCAGGAGGCCTTCCCGCGGGTGAACATGAGCACCCGCCTGTTCACCCTTGACCGTAACCGCTTCACCAGCTCCGGTGGCACCGCGCCGCTGGACATGATGCTGCACCTGATCAGCCGCGATCATGGCCGCGAATTGTCGGCGGCCATTTCCGAGATGTTCGTCTACGAGCGCATCCGCAACGAGCAGGACCACCAGCGCGTGCCGCTCAAGCACATGCTCGGCACCAACCAGCCGAAGCTGCAGGAAATCGTCGCGCTGATGGAGGCCAACCTCGAAGAACCGATCGACCTGGACGAACTGGCGGTGTACGTGTCGGTGTCGCGACGCCAGCTCGAGCGGCTGTTCCAGAAGTACCTGCACTGCTCGCCGTCGCGCTACTACCTGAAGCTGCGGCTGATCCGTGCGCGCCAGTTGCTGAAGCAGACGCCGATGTCGATCATCGAAGTGGCATCGGTGTGTGGCTTTGTGTCGACCCCGCACTTCTCCAAGTGCTACCGCGAGTACTTCGGTATTCCGCCGCGTGACGAGCGCGTGGGCTCCAACACCGCCCAGCAGGTGGCGATGATGCCGATCCCGCAGGCCATGACCCTGTCGCCGCACAGCGGGCCGATGGCGGCCCTGAGCCAGGCGCGCAACGAATCGACGTTTG
>NZ_BCBQ01000147.1:0-9465 GCF_001320885.1 Pseudomonas sp. NBRC 111140 | reverse complement strand
CGGGCGCCTCTGCCAGCAGCGCAAAACCAACGGCACCCGCCAGTTCCAGGTGCAAGCGGCTACCCAGCAGGGCTTCGGGCCTGGCATCGATCAGGTGGCCGAACATCAACATGGCGTCCTTTGCCAGTAGCCAATGCTCGGGCGTTGCCGAGGGCCGACGGCTGAACGGCACAACCGTGCACCCCTCGATCATCTGCAATTGCACCCGCGGGTCATCCTGCATGAACAAGGCGCTGAAACTGCGCTCGTGAGCCTCCAGCGTGGCACCATCGACAACCGGCAGGCTGACCACCAGCACCCGCAACTGGAAGGTTTCCGGGGCACGCAGGGCAATACTCAGTTGCGCGGCACGCAGCATGGCCAGCAGCCGGATGCCCTGGGGATCACTGCCTTGCAATACCTGCAAACGGAAGGTACCGATGTATTCGGGCCCGCCGGCAGCAACCAGCAGCCGTTGTATCAGCAACTGCAGGGAAGCACGTTGTGCCTGGGACATGTGGCTCAGCAAGCGTTCGAGCACTTGCTGGTAGATATAATGCATTGCCTGGTCGTGAATAGCAGTCACGAAATCACCTCATCAACTTCATGCAGCCAGCGAATGCCGAGCCAAACACTGGCGCGTCGACATACCCTGAACTTTTCCAGAAGAAATTTCCTACAACAAAATGAAAGTAATGACGTAACCCTTCACTGTCGCCAAGCCATCGAAAAATAACCACCACTGCGACGGCCAGCCGCTGCCACACACCGCCCTACTCCAGGCATAGCCATGCTCATTCCACGCTCCTTGCGCAAACTATCATTGGGCCATTATCGAGAGGAATTCAGAGCGAATTGAAGACACAGTTCACGGTAAAAAAACCATTCAGCAAAAGTGCGACCCCACATTGCACCCCAGAGAAAAAGAGTTCAAGCCTGAATACTTGGCGCAATATTTCCAACACCCCGAAAGTCATCGACCAGAATGTAGTCCGTGTCGTATTTAATTGTAGGAACGCTCCTACTTTTTAAGACTTAAATCATTTTACCCCACGCATAAAAAAACCCGGGACGCTGCCCGGGCTTTCCGATAACACAAAGAACCGTCAGTGTTGTGCCATGTCCAGCACCACACGTCCGCCACACGGGCATTGGTCCATATAGCGATGCGCGTCCACCACCTGCTCGAACGGGTACACCTTGATGATCTGCGGTGTCAGCAACTGGTCGGCAGTGAACTGGTTGATATCGCGCAAGGCACGCTGCAGTGCCACCTGATCCTGGCTGATACCAAGTTCTGGTTTGCCGGTGAAGTTGCCGATGCAGTGGACATAGAACTGAATGTTCTTCTGAAATGCCGCACAGGCCGGGAACGGCGTCTGGTTGCCGCCTTGCAGGCCATACAGCACCAGGCTGCCACGCGGTGCCAGCACATCACCCAGCAGCGACATCTGCGGCCCACCCATGCCATCGAGGACCATGTCCACGCCACGGCCATCGGTGTACTTGCCAATCTGCAGCAGCAGGTCCTGCTCTTCGGTAACGATCACTTTGTCGGCACCCAGGCCCAGCAGGTACTCACGCTGCTCCGCTTCCTTGGTGGCGGCGAACACTTTCAGCCCCAGTGCCTTGCCCAGTTGCACGAAAGCAGGGCCGGCGCAATGGCTGGCATCGGTGACCAACGCAGTCTGACCCGCCTTGGCCCGCGCCAGGTCGACGTAGGCGAAATAGGCGATCAGCAGCGGCGTATAGTGCACGCTGGCCTCAATGGGGGTGAGTACATCCGGGTAGCGGGTAATGGCAGTGCGCGGCAGCACGATGACATCACCATACACCGGGTGGTCGTTGGCACTGGTGGCCGGGAAGCTGGCAACCCGATCACCGACGGCAATGTCTTCGACCCCTTCACCGACCGCAGTCACCACCCCAGCCATTTCGTGGCCGATCCCCGCTGGCAGGCGTGCCTGGGATGGTGCCAGGTTCTGGCGCCAAAGCACGTCATACCAGCTGACGCCAATCGCCTCGACGCGGATCTGTACCTCGTCGACAGCGGGTGACGGTTCGGCCTGCTCCTCGCAACGGAGCACATCGGCAGCGCCGAACTTGTGGAAACGGATCATGCGGGACATCGCATACCTCGCCTTTGTGAACCTCTAATTACCACTGACTTTATCCGGGCTTTGCTCGTTAGACCATCAGTGGTCATTAATAGTCGACATGCTTGTCATCGATTGGGCACCTGACTTTCCCTGCGATTGGTCCCCCTAAACCCGTGCAGGGTAACAGCCTTTGGCCTTAAGATTCACCCCTGCCCCACTTTAGGCGAAGCACACCGATGAATCGAAACGACCTGCGTCGCGTAGACCTCAACCTGCTGATCGTGTTCGAAACGCTGATGCACGAGCGCAGCGTGACCCGTGCCGCGGAAAAACTGTTCCTCGGCCAACCGGCCATCAGCGCAGCCTTGTCGCGCTTGCGCAACCTGTTCGACGACCCGCTGTTCGTGCGCACCGGCCGCAGCATGGAGCCATCGGCACGGGCCCACGAGATCTTCGCCCTGCTGTCGCCGGCGCTGGATTCGATTTCCACGGCGGTCAGCCGCGCCGCCGAATTCGACCCAGCCACCAGCAACGCAGTGTTCCGCATCGGCCTCTCGGATGACGCCGAGTTCGCCTTGCTGCCGCAACTGCTCAAGCGTATTCGCGCCGAAGCCCCTGGTATCGTGCTGGTGGTGCGACGGGTCAACTACCTGCTGATGCCCACGCTGCTGGCCTCGGGCGAGATTTCGGTGGGTGTCAGCTACACCAGCGAACTGCCGGCCAATGCAAAGCGCAAGGTGCTGCGCCGCAGCATGCCTAAACTGCTGCGGGCCGACAGCGTACCCGGCAACATCACCCTGGACGACTTCTGCGCACGGCCGCATGCACTGGTGTCGTTTGCCGGGGACCTGTCTGGCTTCATCGATGAAGCCCTGGAAGAACTTGGCCGCAAGCGGCATGTCGTGCTGGCGGTGCCGCAGTTCAACGGGCTGGGGAGCTTGCTGGCGGGCACCGATATCGTCGCCACGGTGCCGGACTACACCGCAGAGGCGTTGACGGCGGCGGGCGGGTTGCGCGCCGAGGACTTGCCCATACCCGTGCGCAGTTTCGAACTGCACATGGCCTGGCGCGGGGCGCAGGACAACGACCCGGCGGAGCGGTGGCTGCGGTCGCGGATACAGATGTTCTTCGGGGATCCCGATAGCTTGTGACTGACTTCCATCAAGATCCGCAAACACCAATAAAATCAGTATCTTAACCTGATCCTGCGTCCAAGGCCGTCCGTCGTATTCCGCTCATTTCCAATGCGCTTGCGGGTATATTTTTGGGTACTTTTTACATTTCGAAAAAAAGTACCCGCACATGACGACTTCCCTCCCCACGCCTGCATTGCGGCGTAAACTCAGCGATGCCTTCTTGCGTGCCATTGCTGAACCCGGCAAGTACGCCGACGGCGAGGTACCCGGTCTTTACCTGCATGTTCAGGCCTCGCAGAAGTCGAACAAGCCTGCCGCAAAATACTGGCGGATGAGGTATCGCCTGAACGGCAAGGAGAACGTGTACGCGATCGGCCGTTATCCCGACATTGGCTTGAAAGACGCCCGCGACTTGGCCCGAGCCGCGCGCCAGAACGTAGCTCATCACGTCGCCCCGCTGAAGGCCAAACGCAAGAAAATCGCCGATCAGCTACTCAATGAGGAACGCACATTCAGTTACGTCGCTGAACAGTGGCTGGCCTTCAAGTCGCACGACCTCGTGAGCAAATCCCTCGCGGGCTTTCGCGGCGCTTTGAACAATCACATCCTGCCCACGATCGGCAACATTCCCGTCAGCGAGATCAAACTGGACCACATCATCGAGATCATCGCTACCCTGCGCCGAGCACGCACACTGGCCATGGCCAAGCGCGTGCGTACCATCATCCGTGCCGTGCTCGGTTTCGCTGAGGGCCGTGGCTGGGTGGAGCGTAACGTGGCGCTGAGCAACACCGAAGAGCTCAAGGTTCGCCATGTGGTGACCAGTAATCCAGCGATCGAACGACCAGCCGATTTGGGCCACCTTCTGCTTCGTCTGGATGAGCTCAGCCCGAGCAGCGTGAGCACTGCGATGCGCTTGCTGGTCATGCTGCCGGTTCGCCCCGGCGAGTTGGTGAAAATGCGTTGGGAAGACATCGATCTGGTCAGCGCCGACTGGCGCTATGTCGTAGGGAAAACACGCCATCTGGATAAGAGCAAACACATCGTGCCACTGCCGGAGCAAGCCCTTGTGCTGTTGCGTGAACTACATGAACGGCGGGTGGTGGATGAAGCGGGCAATGGCTGGGTCTTTGTATCGCCGGTCTACCCAGGCTATCCAGTTGACGCCACATCTCTGGCCAAGGCCTACCAGCGGATCTGGCCGGAATACCGCATCACTGCGCACGGTTTCCGCGCCACCTACCGCACTATCGCTCACGAACATTTAGGTATCGATCCGATTGTACTGGAGTTGTCGTTATCACACCGCATGCCAGGTGCACTGGGTGCCGTGTATGCCCGCGCGCAGTTGCTGCCGCAGCGTCGGGAGGCCGCACAGCAATGGACGGATTACTTAGATCGGTTACGCAAGAATGCCGCACTGGCTGAGTAAGTTCAGGTTCGTATGCGGGAGTTGAATCACCGTTGAAAACGATGATACGAAGCGGGAAACGAGACTCGCATCGGGCCTGCGAGCTGTTGAAAGCAAAGGGTTTTTACGTCATTCCTGGAAGCGGAATAGCCTTGATTCTGGACTCATCTTTCGACGCTAGCAAGTGAATCGCCCTGCTAGCCTTACTGGGTCAGTCGTGCTTCTCACCCAAAGGGTCGATCTGGCACACTTGCCGGTAAAAAGCGTAGCTACATCGCTAGGAAAATAATGAAACTTCATCAACTTCGCGCGCTGGTCTCCATCCACGAAACCGGCAGCCTGCAAGACGCATCGGCGGTCCTGCACCTCACTCAGTCGGCACTAAGCCGGGCGATCAAGGAACTGGAGAGTGAACTGGGCATCACATTGCTGGTGCGCTCGAACAAGGGTATGAAGCTGACCGAATATGGCCAGCGCATGCTCGGGCATGCCCGCCAAGCACTGGAGAGCGTGCGCCGTGCGCGCCAGGAAATCGAAGACATGAAAGGCCAGGTGGTCAGCGAGATTACCGTGGGCGTTACTCCGGTGACAGCGCTGCTGGCCCCCCTCAAGCAAGTGCTATTGGCATTCCAGCAGAAACATCCCGAGGTCATGTTGCGGATACTGGAAATGCGCCCGACGCAACTGCTGCAACACCTGCGCGACGGCTTGCTGGACTTTGCCTTGACCTCACAACTGCCGGCCAGCACCGTTGGCCTGGACTGGCAGCCGCTGTGCAGGCTCGCGGGCGTGGTGGTGGTACGCAAGGACCACCCGCTGCGCCATGTCAAATCCCTGCGCCAGTTGCAGCAAGCCACCTGGATCAGCGTTGACCCGTTGAGCGATGCGCAGTCACAGTTCAACCAGTTGTTCCAGGGTAGCGCCCTGGCCCGCCCCCGTCAGGTAATTGAATGCACGGCCATGAACCTCGCCGTCAAGATGCTGATCGACAGCGATGCGGTGATGCCCATCAGCGAGCCGGCGCTGGGGCATGACCTGGTTGGCTTAAGCGATATGTCCAAGCACTTTCACACGGTTCAGGTACAAGAGCCGATACCGGACTACTTCATCAACCTGGTGTGCATCAACCGCAGCTACCTGACCACTACCGCCAGCCTGTTACACGGCCTGCTGCGCCAGTCGCTGGAGACCGCCACACAGCAGCCCTAGGCACCCGGATTTACCAATACTCAAGACCTTGAGGAACGCGCCGGCAAAGCTCTGCGTCATCCGGATTACACGCCTTTTCTGGCCCGTATTAACTGCACAAGCTACCAATCGAAACACTTTCTGCCCACGCGTGGTGCACATGATGTCGAATCTGCCCAGCAGGCTGCCCACGCAGCGCTGCAGGACACCTGCGCCTGTACCGTTTGTGAGGGCCTTGCAGAAATGCCAAGTGCAGATATTCCGGCAAGCCTCAAAACTGGCGGCACAACAAGCAGATGGGTTCAGGAAAGCAGAATGAAAACCACAACCGCTAGTGCGACCTCCGCGACAGCCGACCAGTCACGTGCACAGCCAACCTCGCCTGACATGCGCCGGGTGGTCATTGCCTCATCCCTGGGCAATGCCCTGGAAATTTACGATTTCACGGTCTACAGCTTTTTCGCCGCCATCATCGGCAAACTGTTCTTCCCCAGCGATTCAGCCTTCGCCGGCCTGTTGCTGTCGTTGGCAACCTTTGCCGTGGGCTTTCTGATGCGCCCACTGGGCGGTGTGTTGATTGGCCGGGTCGCTGACCGTCACGGGCGCAAGGCCGCCTTGTCGTTGACCATTGGCCTGATGACCGTCGGCACCGCAATCATCGCCTTTTGCCCAACCTATGCCAGCATCGGCATCAGTGCCACCGTGCTGTTGGTGTTCGGGCGCCTGCTGCAAGGCCTTTCGGCCGGTGGCGAAGTGGGCACTGCCTCGGCGTTTCTGATGGAGTCCGGCACCACCGCAAACCGCTGCTTCATGGTCAGTTGGCAGGGTGCCAGCCAGGGCGCCGCGGCGTTGCTGGGTGCCCTCAGTGGGCTGCTGCTGAGCCACCTGCTCAGCCCTGAAGCCCTCGAAGTCTGGGGCTGGAGGGTGCCTTTCGTGATTGGCCTGCTGATCGGCCCGGTAGGCTGGTACATTCGCCGCCACCTGGATGAAACCCACGCCCCAGGCGATGCAGCCACTCCCCTGAGCCAGCTGCTGAACACCCAACGGCGCACCCTGCTGCTGGGCATCGCGACGATGGCCAGCTCTACGGTCAGCATGTACCTGGTGGTGTTCTACATGCCGACCTACCTGATTCGTACCCTGCAGTATCCAGCCAGCACCGCCTTCGCCCTGGTCGGCTTGGCCAGCGCCCTGCTGGCGATCATGCCGCCGATCGCTGCGCGCGTGGCTGACCGCATGCCCCGCCGCAAGCCAATGCTGTATTGGACCATGGGCATGCCGCTGATTATGGTCTACCCCTCCTTCCTGCTGTTGGGCAGTGGCAATTCGCTGCTGATGATGCTGGCCATCGTGCTGTTGATTATGCCGCTGGCCGTCGGCATCGGACCGTTCATGTCCCTGCTGATGGAAGCCTTCCCACGTGAGCAACGTGTGACCGGCATGTCGATCATCTACAGCTTCGGCGTCACCCTGTTCGGTGGTTTTTCGCCGCTGCTGGTGACCTGGCTGATCGGCCTGACCGGCAACCCGCTGACGCCGGCGGCCTACCTGATTGGCGCCGTAGCGCTGAGCCTGGCCGCGCTGCGGCTGTTCCCTGAACACCCAGGCCGCGCCTGAACCTCACTCATTCGCCAATAAGGACTCAGCCATGAGCATTTTCAAGATCATCAATGAACTGCAAGACAGCGCAGCCCATTTCGCCCTGATCCGCCAGGACATTCACCGCGCGCCCGAGCTGGGCGGCGACACCCCGCGCACTTCAGCGCTGGTTGCCGAGATGCTCGGCGGCTGGGGCTACGAGGTTCACACCGGTATCGGCGGCCACGGCGTGGTGGGCGTGCTGAGGCGCGGCGACGGCGAGCGTAGCCTGGGTATCCGCGCCGACATGGACGCCCTGCCAATTCTGGAAAAAAACGGCCTGCCGTGGGCCAGCCAGCACCCAGGGCGCATGCACGCCTGCGGTCATGATGGCCACACTGCTACCTTGCTGGCCGCCGCCGAACAACTGGCGCGTTCGGCGAGCTTCGATGGCACATTGAACCTGATTTTCCAGCCCGATGAGGAAGGCTTGGCCGGGGCCAAGCTGATGATCGAGGATGACCTGTTCAAGCGCTTTCCTTGCGACGCGGTGTACGCCTACCACAACATGCCTGGCCTTGAAGTTGGCCAAGCCGTGGTGCAAAGCGGCGGCTTCATGGCCTCTTCGGAGCGTGTGACCATCACCCTTAACGGGCGCGGCGGGCATGGCGCAATGCCCGAGCGGGCAATCGACCCGGTTCCCGCGCTGGGCGCAATCATCGGCGCCTTGCAGACCGTGGTCTCACGCAACCTTGCCGCGGACGATGCGGCCGTGATCACGGTCGGTACCGTGCACGCCGGTAGCGCCTACAACATCATCCCGCAAACGGCTTGCCTGCAAGTAAGCGTGCGTACCGCCACGCCAAAAATCCGCGCGTTGGTGGAGCGGCGCATCCGCGAAATCGTCGCCGGCCAAGCCGCCAGTTACGGGGTCAGCGCTGAGATCGACTACCAGTTGCTGGCCCCGGTGCTGGTCAACAGCGAAGCCGAGACCGAACGCTTGCGCACCGTGGTCGAGGCGGTATTGGGCGCTGAGAACGTGCTCAAGCAAATGCCGGTGCGGTTGATGGGCAGCGAAGACTTCGCCTGGATGCTCAACGCAAGGCCGGGTTGTTATTTCGTCCTCGGCAATGGCAATGGCGAGTTCACCGGCTGTTCGGTGCACAACGATCATTACGACTTCAATGACCGCGTCATTCCACTGGGGGCCACCTGCTGGGTGGCGTTAGTCCAGGGTTACCTGCACAGCTGAAAGGCGTGGGCGCTCTTCGCCGATGCGCAGAGCGCCCTTGGGTCGCAAACATCATTCGCGGCGACCGAGCGTGATTGCACCTTCACAACAATAAAAAGATCCATAAGGAAGCACGTTATGCATACCGTTCGTTCGACCCAAGTCGTCGTAGGGCTTTCGGCCGTGTTCATTTTGACGCCGATGATCGCCGAGGCCAAAGAGGCTGGCTTTATAGAGGACAGTTCGCTGACCCTCAATACCCGCCAATGGTACTCCCACGAGATCGCCAGCAAAGACACTTACTATTACGCCCAGACATCCGAAGGACGCCGCCCGGTGCGTGACCGCACGGCATGGCTGGAAGGGTTCAAGCTCGATTATGTTTCCGGGTTTACTCAAGGCATGGTCGGCTTTGGCCTGGATCTGTCGCTGTACTCGGCCATGGCGCTCGAGCGCGGCAAACTGGCAACCGCAGGCGGCAGCAATCGGCTGTTGGTGGACAAGGACGGTAACGTGGTCGATGACTGGAGCAAACTGGGCATTGCACTGCTGAAGTTCAACGTCTCGGACACCGTCCTGAAAGTTAGCAGGCATCAGGTCAAGACACCCGTCATGGCGTATGCCGACACTCGAACACTGCCGTCGTCCTACGATGGGGTATCACTTGAAAGCCACGAAATAGAGGGGCTGACGGTCAAGTCCGGTTACTTCGACAAAGCCACGCCACGAACCGGTGCCGGCAGCCAGGACTTGAGCCCAAGTTTCGGCTCGCGCCGAGTCAGCGGCGACTGGGTCGCTTACGCGGGTGCCGATTACCTGGCCAAGAGCGGTTGGCGCGCCAGC
>NZ_BCBQ01000146.1:0-9732 GCF_001320885.1 Pseudomonas sp. NBRC 111140 | reverse complement strand
TTCTCGATAATCCGATATGTATTCTGTAAGCTTCCCATTAAGGAAACATTAACGATAGCCGGGGAAATAGAGGTTGCCAGTACCGGCCTCGTGCTGAGAAGCGGCCGGTACTGGCGATCGATCAGCCAGCCTTGGCCTGGGTATTGGCCACAGCCTTCTTCGCAGGCTCGGACTTGGCTGTCGCTTTCTTGGCCTCAACAGGTTTGTGCGTCGGCGCATGCTTGGCCGGTGCCGCCTTGGTGGCCGCAGGCTTGGCAGCCGCTTCCTTCACTGCAGGTGCAGGCGCGACCGGGGCGGGCGCGGCTTGGGGAACAGGCGCTGGGGCTGGCGCCACTGCTTCAGCCTTGGCAATCGGCTCTGCCTTCACCTCGGGCGTGTCCGCCCCACCAAACAGACGCTTGAAGAAGCCAGGTTTGTCCTGCTTGGCCTCATCGACAGGCTTCGACTCAGCTTTGGCAGGCGCCGCGTCAGGCTTGTCAGCCTTGTCAGACGAACCACCAAACATGTTCGAGAAGAACCCACCCTTGCTCGCCTTGGCGGCCGCCGAACCCGCCGCCGCCGCTGCGACCGGTGCCGCCTTGGCAGGGTCAAACGACTTGCCGGCCAGCAGATCCTGGGCCTGGCTGGCCGCACGCTGGCCGCTGCGCAGGGCGCCTTCCAGGGTGCCTGGATACAGGGCGTCGGTGTGCTCGCCAGCAAAAGTGATGCGCTGCACCGGGCGCTCCCACAGGCGCCAGTACTTGCTGATCTGCCCTGGGCCATAGGCCAGATAGGCGCCGCCGGTACCGGCGTCGGTGCTGTAGCGCTTGACCTCGTAACCGGTGAAGGCACCACGGGCCTGCGGGTAGAAGGCATGCAGGCGTATCAGCACCTGGTCGACCATCTGCTTGTCGCCAAACGCCTGCAGCAGGCGGGCGTTGTCGCCGGACAGGTTGATGACCACGTTGGCGCCGCCCTTGAGCGCCGGCTCGATCCACAGCATGCCAAGGCCGGCGTTACTGAAGATTTCGCCCGACATGCGCGCGCGGCTTTCCCATACCGGCTTCTTGAACTTGAGCATCAGCTGGTCGCGCCAGCCATAGTTGGTACCCTTGAGCGCGGCCAGGTGCTGGCTGTCCAGGCCTGGGGTCATCTGGATTTTGGCCAGGGCGCGCAGCGGCACGGCCATTACCAGGTAATCCGCCTGGTAGCCGACGCTGCCGACTTTTACCGTGACGCCGTCCTTGTCCTGGACAATGGCGGTGACCGGCGAGCTGGTCTTGATGGTTTTCAATTGCTTGACGAAGGCCTGGGCCAGCACCGGGCTGCCACCGGGCAGCCGCGCGGCGCGCAGGTCGCGGTCGCTGACGCCGCGGTACACGCGGTTCTGCTGGGCGAAGTACAGCAACGACAGGCGCGACGGTTCATCGTAGCGCGTACGGATCTGCTGGTTGACCAGCTGGCGGGCGGTGGTCGGCAGTTGCAGTTTGTCCAGCCAGGTGGAGACGTTGATCTGGTCGAGGGCGAACAACGTGCTGTTTGCTTGCGGGTTCAGCGGGTCGTCGATCGAACGGGCCAGGTCGTCGAGGGTTTTCTCGTAACGCTTGAGCGCCTCGGCGGTAGCCGGCTGCTTGGTGGCCAGGTCGGTGGCACTGAAGTACTCGCCGTCGATCAGGTAACCGGGGGTACGCACGAACTCCGGCGCTGGCAGTGTTTCAAGCTTGAAACGGTCCAGGTACTGGTTCAGCACCGGCTGCGCCTTGGCATTGCCGATCCACTCGCTGGTTGCCAGGCCAGAACGCCCGCCCATGCCCGCCTTGGCCTCCAGCAGCGTCACCTGCCAGCCTTTGTTCTGCAACTCGTAGGCGGCCGTCAGGCCTGCCAGGCCGCCACCTACGACAATTGCCGTGGGCGTCTTGTCCTTTGCCAGCGCGGCGCCGCTGGACACACCAATCAATACCAACGCGCACAGGCGCACCCAAGCAGCAGCCATGTTGGCGAACTCCGAGTCAGAGGTTACAGAAACGGGGAGAGGCAGGGATGCCCCAGGAAGATGCGTTAAGAATACGTCAGGTCCGACCACCCTGCCAGCGCAGTGACATCAAGTCCTTTTGGCAACTGACATTTTTGCCAGTAGCCATGTCACACGATGGCAGGTAAAGCTGGCGAAGTTGGCCAGCAGCCCCGCCAGGAGGGCATACGCATGATCTTCGAGGAGCACTTCCAACACGTCGAACGGCAGTATCTGTGGCACAAGCAGACGCTTCATATGGCATCCGGGCTGAGTATCCGCTCCAACAGCACCTCCTGGACCGGCTTTCATGAAGCGTTCAAGGGTGAAGACGGCACCGAACTGGTGATTGGTGAACACAGCGACGTGGAAATCACCTTCGCCCAGGAAGTCGAATGCTTGCGGCTGGAATACTATGTGGTCAGCGATTTTCTCTGCGACGACCTGCACATGTTGTTCGATGCCGAGAACCAAGACCATGACCTGGCTGCACCGACGCTGCTCAACTTCTACTGGCTTACCTTGGAAGGCAACGGCTTGCGCGACCTGCGCCCCGGCCCCATCGCCACACACCCCTACTACCAGCTGATCGAAGGGCCATTCCGGCGCCTGACCATTTCCACCTCGCAGGCTGGCACCGTGCACATCCGTCGCCTCGAATGGACCGGCACCCACCGCCATTGAACGGCAGCGGTTGTCCTGCCCTGCGGCATTGCTTAGGCTTACGCGGTCGAACCACGCCGTAAAGCCAGGAGAAGTGCCGATGGGCCTCAATGATCAGTGGATGCAACGCGACCTCAAGGTCCTGTGGCACCCCTGCACCCAGATGAAAGACCACGAGCAGCTGCCGCTGATCCCGATCAAACGCGGCGAAGGTGTGTGGCTGGAGGACTTCGAAGGCAAGCGCTACCTGGACGCGGTGAGCAGTTGGTGGGTCAATGTGTTCGGCCACGCCAACCCGCGCATCAACCAGCGCATCAAGGACCAGGTGGATCAGCTGGAACACGTGATCCTGGCCGGTTTCAGCCACCAGCCGGTCATCGAGTTGTCCGAGCGCCTGGTGGCCATGACCCCGGCCGGCCTCGACCGGGTGTTTTACGCCGACAATGGCTCGTCGTGCATCGAAGTGGCGCTGAAGATGAGCTTCCACTACTGGCAGAACGTCGGCAAACCGGACAAGAAGCGCTTCGTCACCCTGACCAACAGCTATCACGGCGAAACCATTGCCGCCATGTCGGTAGGCGATGTGCCGCTGTTTACCGAAACCTACAAGGCGCTGCTGCTCGACACCCTCAAGGTGCCCAGCCCCGATTGCTACCTGCGCCCCGAGGGCATGAGCTGGGAAGAGCACTCGCGCAACATGTTCCAGGCCATGGAACAGACCCTGGCCGAGCACCACGCCTCGATCAGCGCCGTGATCGTCGAGCCGCTGATCCAAGGTGCAGGCGGCATGCGCATGTACCACCCGGTTTACCTCAAGCTGCTGCGCGAGGCCTGCGACCGCTACGACGTGCACCTGATCCACGACGAGATCGCCGTGGGCTTCGGCCGTACCGGCACGATGTTCGCCTGCGAGCAGGCCGGCATCCGCCCAGACTTCCTGTGCCTGTCCAAGGCCCTGACCGGCGGTTACCTGCCGCTGGCCGCCTGCCTGACCACCGACAAGGTGTACCAGGCCTTCTACGATGACTACCCGACCTTGCGTGCGTTCCTGCATTCGCACAGCTACACCGGCAACCCGCTGGCGTGCGCAGCGGCGCTGGCGACCCTGGACATCTTCGAGCAGGACAACGTGATCGAGGCCAACAAGGCTCTTGCCACGCGTATGGCCACAGCCACTGCGCACCTGGCCGACCATGCTCACGTTGCCGAAATTCGTCAGACCGGCATGGCCCTGGCCATCGAGATGGTGAAAGACAAGACTGGCAAGGTTGCCTACCCCTGGCAAGAGCGGCGTGGCCTGAAGGTATTCGAACACGCCCTGACCCGCGGCGCCCTGCTGCGGCCGCTGGGCAATGTGGTGTACTTCCTGCCGCCGTATGTGATCACCCCGGAGCAGATCGACTTCCTTGCCGAGGTGGCCAGTGAAGGCATCGACATAGCCACCCGCGATAGCGTCAGCGTTGCCGTGCCGGCCAACTTCCACCCCGACTTCCGCGATCCGGGCTAAGCCCGAAAGCCGGCGCCGACCCCCTGTAGGAGCGGCCTTGTGTCGCGAAAGGGCCGCGCAGCGGCCCCAAGCAATTCATGCATCGCCGCTGAAACCCTGGGGCCGCTGCGCAGCCCTTTCGCGACACAAGGCCGCTCCTACAACGGGCGAGTAAACCTTTAAAACGAGCACCCCATGAGACTGTCCCGCTTCTTCATCGACGCCCCCCTGAGCCTTGGCGAACACGACCTGCCCGAGGCCCAGGCCCACTACATCGGCCGCGTGCTGCGCATGGCCCCCGGCGACGCCGTGCAGCTGTTCGACGGCAGCGGCCAGGAATACCTCGGCCAACTGCTTGAAGTGGGCAAGAAAACCGTGCGTGTCAGCCTCGACCAAGCCCTCACCGGCCAGGCCGACTCACCGCTGCACGTGCACCTCGGCCAAGGCCTGTCGCGCGGCGAACGCATGGACTGGGCGATCCAGAAGGCCACCGAACTGGGCGCCAACGAAATCACCCCGATCGTCAGCGAACGCTGCGAAGTGCGCCTGAAGGACGAACGTGCCGACAAACGTCTGGCCCACTGGCGCCAAGTGGCGATCAGTGCCTGCGAACAATGCGGGCGCTCAACCTTGCCGGTCATCCACCCACCCGTGCCCCTAACCGAGTGGCTGAGCAGCACTCAGGCTGACCTGAAGCTGGTCCTGCACCCGGTGGCCGAGCCGCTCACCAGCCATGCCAAGCCTGCAGGCCTGGCCTTCCTGATCGGCCCCGAAGGCGGCCTTAGCGAAGCCGAAGTCGAACAGGCCAAAGCCGCCGGTTTCCACGCAGCACGCCTTGGCCCACGCGTGCTGCGCACCGAAACCGCGCCGGTGGTGGCGCTGTCGGTGGCACAGCAGCTGTGGGGCGACTTTTAACTAACGCACATAGAACGACACCGCCACGAAGTGCATGAGGCTGCCGGCAATTACGAAGAGGTGCCAGATGCCGTGCCAGTGGCGGAAACGGCTATCGAAGGCGAAGAAGATGATGCCGACGGTGTAGAACACCCCGCCGGCCGCCAGCCAGGTAAAACCTGCGGTGCCCAGCGTATTGAGCAATGGCTTGACTGCAACCAGCACGATCCAGCCCATCACGGCATAAATGATGATCGACAGGATCCGCGCCTCGGAGCGCGGCTTGATCTCCTGCAACATGCCGATCACCGCCAGCCCCCAGACCACACCGAACAGGCTCCAGCCCCACGGGCCGCGCAGGCTGACCAGGCAAAACGGCGTGTAGCTGCCGGCGATCAACAGGTAGATCGACAGGTGATCGAGCTTGCGCATGATCACCTTCGCCCGCCCGCGGGTGCTGTGGTACAGGGTGGAAATGCTGTACAGCAACAGCAGCGTGCTGCCGTAGATGGAGAAACTGACGATCTTCCACGGGTCGCCTTGCAGGCCCGCGACCACGATCAGCCAGATGGCACCGATACAGGCGAGGACAGCACCGACCAGGTGAGTCCAGGCGTTGAAGCGTTCACCGTAATACATGCAAACACAGACCTCCCGAGGTGGGCTGGGTTCCTGAAGCAGTCTTTTTCGGCCTTACATCCTACCCAAGATCAGGTTGCAGATCCGCGTCACGCACCAGCCTTTCCAATGCAACCAGGTCCGGCACCCTTGCCACCTGCTCGCCCACCTGCACCGCCGCCAACTCCAGGCGCCCCAGTGCCACGTCCACATAGTTGAGCTGGCTGTCGAGCTTGCATGAACGCGGGATGTCCTGCAGCAACAGCGCCAGGTAACGCAGCCCGGTATCGCCCAAGGCATTGAGCACCACTACGCGTGCCCGCTCACCGCACGGCGTCTCGCCACCGCACGCCGCCTCGAAACCAATCAGCGGCAAGCGTTGCTGGCGCCAGTCGATCCAGCCCAGGTGCCAAGCGGGATCACCGTGCTGACACACCAGGTTGCGCTGCCCGCTCAACTCGGCCACCGCCACGTTGGGCAGCACCAGGGTGCGGTCACCCAACGGCAGCAACAGCCCGGTCAGGCTGCTGCGTTGGCCGGCAATCAGTTCAAGCATGGGTCTGGCTCCAATGGGCGATGCTCTGCAACAACAGCGACTCCTGGTACGGCTTGCCCAGGTACTCGTTGACGCCGATGGCCATGGCGCGGTCGCGGTGCTTCTGCCCGGTACGCGAAGTGATCATGATGATAGGCAGGTCCTTCAGGCGGGCGTCACGGCGGATACGTGTAGCCACCTCGAAACCATCCATACGTGGCATCTCGATGTCCAGTAGCAACACGTCGGGCCGGTGCTCTTCCAGCAAGGCCATGGCGTCAACACCGTCTTTGGCTGTGAGCACGCTCATGCCGTGGCGCTCCAGCAGGCGGCTGGTGACCTTGCGCACGGTTACCGAATCGTCCACCACCATCACCAGCAAGGGGCGGCGTGGTGCCGGGCCAAGCAGTTGGCGTTGGCTGCCACCAGCGGGCAGGCGAGCCAGCCGTCGCTGCTGGCCGCGCAGCTGGCCCAGCAGGTCAAGAATCAACACCACCCGACCATCGCCCAGCAACGTTGCCCCCGACAACCCGGCAACCGCGGCAAACTGCGGCCCCAAGCTTTTCACCACGATCTCGCGGCTGGGCGACAGGCCGTCGGCCTGGATGGCGAACGATTGCTCCTTGGCATGCACCAGCAGCACCGGCAATGGCACGCTCTGCCCCAGTAGCGTCGGGCGTGGCACACCTTGCAGCAACTCGCCCAGGTAGCGCAGCTCGTATTCGTGGCCGGCGTAGACATAACGTGGCGCGTCCAACTGGTAGCACGCCGCCAGCTCGGCCGGCGGCACACGAACGATACCTTCGATGGTATTGAGCCCAATTGCGTACTGCTCTTCGCCCAGGTGCACCATCAACGCGCGGTTGATGGACACCGTGAACGGCAGGCGGATCAAGAAGCGCGCGCCTTTGCCCTGGGCCGACTCGATGCTCATCGAGCCCCCCAGTTGCTTGACCTCCTCATGCACCACATCCATGCCCAGCCCGCGACCGGAAATTTGGGTGATCTTTTCGGCGGTGGAAAAGCCCGGGCGCAGGATGAACTGCAGGATCTCGTGATCGCTCAACTGGGCCTGCGGGTCCAGCAGGCCGCGTTTGATGGCCTTGCGCCGCACCGCCTCCAGTGGCACGCCGGCACCGTCATCGGTCATTTCGATGACGATATCGGCACCTTCGTGCAACAAATTCAGGTGAATGGTGCCCTGCTCCGGCTTGCCGGCAGCCAGGCGCATTTCGCGGCTTTCCAGGCCATGGTCGACGGCGTTGCGCAGCATATGCTCCAGCGGCGCCACCATGCGTTCGAGTACGCTGCGGTCCAGCTCACCCTCGGCATTGCCGACCACCAGCTCCACCTGTTTGCCCAGCTCGCTGGCCACCTGCCGCACCACGCGCTGCAAGCGCGGAACCAGGCGTTCGAACGGCACCATCAGGGTGGCGGTCAGGCCTTCCTGCAACTGGCTGTTCACCCGCGCCTGCTGCTGCAGCAGGCTATACGCCTCCTGAGCGCGCTGGGCCAGGGTTTCCTTCAGGTCGAGCAGGTCCGAGGCAGACTCGAACAGGGCCCTCGACAGTTGCTGCAGCTGCGAATGGCGGTCCATTTCCAGCGGGTCGAAATCGTCATAGGCATCGCCTTCGAACTGCTGACGGCTGGAAATTCGCCCTTGGGTCTCGACGTCCAGGCGCAGCAACTGGTCGCGCATGCGCTCGAGGGTGGTTTCCATCTCGTTGAGGGTGAACTGCGCATCGTTGACCTGCTGCTCGATGCGCCCACGAATGATCGAGTGCTCGCCGGCCAGGTTACCCAGGTCGTCGAGCAGCTCGGCATCGACCTTGACCATGTCGCCCGGCACCCGCTCTGGCGCCGCTGCCGGCACTTCGGCGGTTGCAGCCTCCAGCGCTCCCTGGCCCGCGGCACTGTCGGTCAGTGCCGCGCTGCTGAAATTGCGAATGTAGTCGATCAGCGCCGTGGCAGCATGCAGCGGCTGCCCCAGGCGCACGGCATCGAGCATGTGCGCCAGACGGTCGTGGCAGTTCTGTAGCAGGGCGAACAGCGGCGCGCTCGGTGGCAAACGGCCGGCGGCCAACAGTTCGTAGAGAAACTCCAGTTCGTGGGCCAGGTCGCCGATCGGGGCGATTTCGACCATGCGCGCCACGCCCTTGAGGGTGTGCAGGTCGCGCATCAGGTTGTCCACCTCGACGCTGTTGCGCGGGTCGGCCTGCCAGCGCGCCAGGGCTGCTGCGGCGCTTTCGACGATGTCCGAGCTTTCTTCGAGGAACACTTCCAGCAGTTCTTCGCCGGGGTTTTCCGGCTTCTCGACCAGCGGCTCGGCGGCCCCCGGCAGCAACGACGGGTGCCCCAGCCCCAAGGTATCGGTCAGGTCCATGTCCGGGTGCAGCGGTGTGACCGTATCAATGCCCACAAGGCCGGTTGCATCCGGGGGCAGGGCCTGGTCCAACAGGTTGCGCAGGCTGCCAACCAGTTCTGGGCGCGGCGCCAGATCCTGTCCAGCCGCCACTTCGTCGAGCATGTCCAGCAGGGCTTCATGGGCGTGCTGCGCCTGGGCGAAGAAGCGTGCATCGGCGGGCAGGCTGCCCTCTTCTACTGCACCGTACAGGTCGAGCAAGGCCTCGCACACATCATCCATCTGCCACAGGTCAGCCAGGTGAGCGGCATGGCCCAGGGTGGTCATTTCATCAAGCAGGGTGTCCAGTGCGTCACGCTGACCTGGCTGCTGCTGCCAGCGCGACAGCACCGACTCGGCATTGAGCAGAATGTCCATGGCCTGGGCCAGGAAACTGGCGACCAACTGCGGGTCGCGCTTGCTGCGCCGCGCGTGCTGCGGGTCGTCATGCAAGCTGGCCAGGCGGCCGTACACTGCCTGGCCAACCTGCTCGATCAGCTCCGCAGCGCCGGGTATGGCAGCCAGCGGCGTACTGTCAAGTTGCGCCAGGCCCAGATGAAACAGCGAGCGCGCGGCTTCCAACCATTCCATCTCGGCCATTTGCAGCGGCAGTTGATGCCCCTTGTACTCACGGGCCAAGCGGTCGAAGGCGGTGGCGAGTTCAGCGACCGGCATCACCCCGGCCATGGCGGCACTGCCTTTGAGCGTGTGCAGGGCACGCTGCAGGCCATCGCTGACCGGCGTATCGTGACCATCGGCGCCCTGCAGGAAGGCATCGAGGCTGGCCAAGTGGCCCTGCGCTTCACTGCGGAAAATATCCAGTAACTGCGGATCCAGGCCATCGATATTGGCCGTGGCTGGTGCGTCGTTTTCAGCCAGGGCGTGCAGGTGCCCAGCCAGTTGCTCGATTTCGGTCAGTTGCGGCAGCTGGCCGGCGGCAAAGTCGGCCAGCAAATCGGGCAGATGGACAAACACCTGCTGCAGGGCCACCACGCCCTCCGGGCTGAGCACGCTGCGGCCTTCCAGTACCCGGTTCAGCAGGTGCTCGGCGCCCCAAGCCAGTTCAGCCACCGCCTCGGCATGCACCATGCGACCGCTGCCTTTGAGGGTATGCAACGCACGACGTACTTCCCCCAGCGCCCCAC
>NZ_BCBQ01000145.1:0-9745 GCF_001320885.1 Pseudomonas sp. NBRC 111140 | reverse complement strand
TTCAGGGCGTCCATCAACGCAGTACCTCCATATGTACGTCAGCTGCCTTGAAGCGGGCAAACGCCGCTTCCATGTCTCCGCCGATCAGGGCGAGGGTGAGCTGGCCATAGGGGACATCCTTGATGCGGTCGATACGCCCGGCGAGGATGCTGTAGTCCACACCGGTTTCGCGGGCCACGGTGCCCAGCAACGGCGCGTAGGTAGCGTCGCCTTGGAAGGTCAGGCGCACGATGCGGCCCGGTACGTGGGCAAAGTCGTCGCGCTGCTCGCCTTCGTCGACCTGCTCGTCTTCTTGGACGAAGCGCTTGGTGGTGGGGTGCTGCGGGTGCAGGAACACCTCGGCCACCGAGCCTTGCTCGACAATCTGGCCGGCGTCCATCACCGCCACGCGGTCGCAGACCCGGCGGATCACGTCCATCTCGTGGGTGATCAGCACGATGGTCAGCTTCAGCTCACGGTTGATTTCGGCCAGCAGTTGCAGGACCGAGGCCGTGGTTTGCGGGTCGAGGGCACTGGTGGCCTCGTCGCACAGCAGGATCTTCGGGTTGGTGGACAGGGCGCGGGCGATACCGACGCGCTGCTTCTGGCCGCCGGACAGCTGCGCCGGGTACTTCTTGGCGTGGTCTGACAGGCCCACGCGGGCCAGCAACTCGGTGACGCGCGTGTCGATCTCACTGCGCGACAGCTCGCCGGCCAGGGTCAATGGCAGGGCGACGTTGTCGGCGACGGTCTTGGAGGCCAGCAGGTTGAAGTGCTGGAAAATCATCCCGACCTGCTGGCGGAAGCCGCGCAGCTGGCTGGCGTTGAACGCGGTGACGTCTTCGCCGTCGACGATGATCTTGCCGCCGGAAGGTTCTTCCAGACGGTTGATCAGGCGCAGCATGGTGCTTTTGCCGGCGCCGGAATGGCCGATCAGGCCGAACACCTGGCCATCTTCGATGGTCAGGCTGGTCGGATTCAGTGCGGGGATTTCCCTACCGGCAACGCGGTAGGTTTTATGTACCTGTTGGAACTCGATCACGTAGCGAACCTTGTGGGGCGCATTGAAATTTGAATCAGCGGTTAGCTGGGGTCGCGCATTTTAGCCTTTTCCCATAGCTGTTCTTAGCATTTATTTCGTAATGCACCAATCCATCGGGCATATCGCGACAACCGGTAATCCTGATTGAACGCTCGGCAATGCCTCCCAGTCACTACTTGAACAAGCCCGAAACGGGCACGCCTGAAGACTGACGAGGAGAGCCGACCATGCCCAGCAAGAAAACGGACGCGCCCAAGCACAGCGAGGCCGCCGGCACCCAGACCCCTGATCGGGCCAACACCAACGCCAAGCTGCAGAGCCTGGAGGCCTTCCGCAGCGATGCCACGGGCCAGGCCTTGCGCACCAACCAAGGGGTGAAGATCGCCGATAACCAGAACAGCCTCAAGGCGGGTGTTCGAGGGCCGTCGTTGCTTGAAGATTTCATCATGCGCGAGAAGATCACCCACTTTGACCATGAGCGCATCCCTGAGCGCATCGTCCATGCCCGGGGTACCGGGGCGCACGGCTACTTTCAGAGCTATGGCTGCCATGCCGAGCTGACCAAGGCCGGTTTCCTGCAGGACCCGGAAAAGATCACCCCGGTATTCGTGCGCTTTTCCACCGTACAAGGGCCGCGCGGCTCGGGTGACACGGTGCGTGATGTGCGCGGTTTTGCCGTCAAGTTCTACACCGATGAAGGCAACTTCGATCTGGTTGGCAACAACATGCCGGTATTTTTCATTCAAGATGCCATCAAGTTCCCGGACTTCGTGCATGCGGTGAAGCCAGAGCCACAGAATGAAATGCCCACCGGCGGCTCTGCCCACGACACGTTCTGGGACTTCGTTTCGCTGGTGCCGGAGTCGGCGCATATGGTGATCTGGGCCATGTCCGACCGCGCCATCCCGCGCAGCTTGCGAATGATGGAAGGCTTTGGCGTGCACACCTTCCGCCTGATCAACGCCGAGGGTGTGGCCAGTTTCGTCAAGTTCCACTGGAAGCCCCGTCAGGGCGTGCACTCGGTGTTGTGGGACGAAGCGCAGAAGCTGGCAGGCAAGGACACCGACTATCACCGCCGTGACCTGTGGGAAGCCATCGAGACCGGGGACTACCCGGAATGGGAGCTGGGCGTGCAGGTGGTACCCGAGGCCGACGAGCACAAGTACGACTTCGACCTGCTCGACCCGACCAAGCTCATTCCTGAAGAGCTGGTGCCGGTGAAGCTGCTGGGCAAGATGGTGCTCAACCGCAACCCGGACAACTTCTTCGCAGAAACCGAGCAGGTGGCGTTCTGCCCAGGGCATATCGTGCCGGGCATCGACTTTACCAACGACCCCCTGCTGCAGGGGCGATTGTTCTCGTACACCGATACGCAGATCAGCCGGCTGGGCGGGCCGAACTTCCATGAAATCCCGATCAACCGCCCGGTGGCGCCGAACCACAGCAGCCAGCGCGATGCCATGCACCGCATGACCATCGACAAGGGCCGGGCTTCGTACGAACCCAACTCCATCGACGGCGGCTGGCCGAAGGAAACACCCCCTGCTGCACAGGACGGTGGCTTCGAGAGTTATCAGGAGCGGATCGATGCACACAAGATCCGCCAGCGTAGCGAATCGTTCGGCGATCACTTCTCTCAGGCGCGGCTGTTCTTCCAGAGCATGAGCCCGACCGAGCAGCAGCACATCATCAAGGCTTACAGTTTCGAGCTGGGCAAGGTGGAGCGTGAAGCCATCCGTGCCCGGGAGGTTAACGAGATTCTGGCCAATATCGACCTGAAGCTGGCGGCGGCGGTGGCGGCCAACCTGGGGCTGCCTGCGCCCAAGCAGGGAACGGTCAAGGTGAAAGGCAGCAAGCTCGCGCAGTCCAAGGCGTTGAGCCAGATGAACCACCCCGGTGACGTGGGCATCAAGGGGCGCAAAATTGCGCTGCTGGTGGCGGATGGCGTGGACGGTGCTAGCGTCGACAAGCTGGTGAAGGCGCTGGAAGCACACAGTACACGGCCGATGCTGTTAGGGCCGACATCGGCGCCGGTAAAGACTGCGGACGGTAAGCAGCTGCTGGTGGATGCGTCGATGGAAGGGATGCCTTCGATCATGTTCGACGGGATTGTCGTGCCAGGAGGCAAGGCTTCGGCGGACGCCTTGGTGGCCAGCGGGCTGGCCAAGCACTTCTTGCTGGAGGGCTACAAGCACCTGAAGGCGATGGTGTTGACCAAGGAGCTGGCGTCCGGCCTTGGGCTGAAGGAGGACAAGGGATTGCTGCTGGGGGATGACCAGAAGACCGTGGATGCCTTTGTCAAAGCGGTTGAAGGGCACCGGGTTTGGGAGCGGGAAGCAGCTGCGGAGGCTGTGCCGGCCTGATAGGTCCTATTCGCGGGTAAACCCGCTCCCACAGGTACAGCACCGACCTCGAAACCTGTGCTATCCCTGTGGGAGCGGGTTTACCCGCGAAGC
The DNA here is from genome assembly GCF_001320885.1 of Pseudomonas sp. NBRC 111140. Taxonomy (NCBI): domain Bacteria; kingdom Pseudomonadati; phylum Pseudomonadota; class Gammaproteobacteria; order Pseudomonadales; family Pseudomonadaceae; genus Pseudomonas; species Pseudomonas sp. NBRC 111140. The sequence goes on along the minus strand of NZ_BCBQ01000145.1, from coordinate 6,268 downwards.
TTTTTACTGCTGATGCGGTACCAGAACCACCTGCGCCGGCAGCGAGCGCTGGATCTCATGGGTCTGCTTCAGATCGAAACCACTGTCGATCTTGCGCACCCGCTTTTCCAGCAAAGTCTTCAGCCAAGGTGCGTCGTCAGTGCGCGGCACCTGGAGCACCACCTCGCAGTCATAGCTCACCACATCGGCGGCAATATCATCGAGCTGACGGCGCATGGCGCGGCTGTCAGTGGTCTTCAAGGCCACCACAGTGCTTGGCGCTGTCGGGTCGATGATACGTGCCTTGGGTTTGGCTTCAGCGGCTTTCAAGGCGGCCTCTGCCTTCTCCAGCTCGGCCTTGCGTGCCTGGCTCAGGGGATCGCCACCGGTCACTGCCGGGGCTTGCGGCATCAGTGCGCGAGCACGGGCCAACGCGGTAGCGGCCGCGTTCACATCGCCCTTCTGCAGGACGATCTGGCTGCGCTGCAGGTAGGCTTCGGCCAGCTGGCGCTGGTATTGCTCCAGGCGTGGGTCATCCGGCGACTGGGCCTGCAGGGCTGCAAGCTGGTCTTCGGCGGTGGCCAGCTCGTTGCTGGCGATATTTTGTTGCAACTGCTGCCAGGCATCGGCTTGGGCAGGTGCGGTGGCCTGCTCGACCGGCGCGCTCGAACAGGCAGCCAGGAACAGGGAAAACGCGGCAACAAGCAGATAACGGGAGGCGAACGGCTTCATTCCTGCGACTCTCTATTTGCGCAAAAAGCGAGCAAGTCTACACCCAGGTGCGCACGCTCGAAAACAGGTCTTACAGACCCTTTACCCGGCAAAAGGTTGCAAGGCGTGCCTGCACACGCCCTGCTTCTCAGCGTTTTGGCAGGGCCAGGCTCAGCAAGAATAGCACCGCCGCGCAGACCACGATCGACGGGCCGGCGGGGGTGTCCTTGAACCAGGACATGGCCAGGCCACCGCACACAGCGGTAACGCCCAGCAGGCTGGCGCCCAGGGCCATCTGCTCTGGCGAGCGGGCGTGACGCTGTGCCGCAGCCGCAGGGATGATCAGCAGCGAGGTGATCAGCAGCACACCGACGATCTTCATGGCCACGGCAATTACCACCGCAATCAACAGCATGAGCGCCAGGCGCAGGCCGGCCACAGGCAGGCCTTCGACCATGGCCAGCTCTTCGTGCACGGTAACCGCCAGCAGCGGCCGCCACAGCACGGCGAGCAACAGCAGCACCAGCGCACTGCCGCCGAGGATCCAGGCCAGGTCGGTGGTGCTGATGGCCAGCAGGTCGCCGAACAGGTACGCCATCAGGTCGATGCGCACATCGTGCATGAAGCTCAGTACCACCAGGCCCAGCGACAGGGTGCTGGGGGCGAGGATGCCGAGCAGGGTGTCGGAGGCCAGCGGCTGGCGTTGCTGCAAGGTCACCAGCAGGATTGCCAGCAACAGGCAGCCCACGGTTACCGCCAGCGCTGGGCTGACGTCCAGGGCGAAGCCCAAGGCAACACCGAGCAAGGCGGCATGGGACAAGGTGTCGCCAAAGTAGGCCATGCGCCGCCACACCACGAAGGAGCCCAGCGGGCCGGCGACCAGCGCCAGGGACAAACCGGCAAGCAGGGCGTAGAGAAGAAAATCAGCCATGCTTGCAGTGCTCTCCGTGAACATGGGTGCCAGGGGCGACCACCGAGCCGTGCAGGTCGTGGCTGTGGTCGTGATGGTGGTGGTAGATGGCCAGGCTAGGTGCGGTCTGGCCAAACAGCTCGACGAACGCTGGGTCGCCGCTGACTTGCTCGGGGTGGCCCGAGCAGCATACGTGGCGGTTCAGGCACACCACCTGGTCGGTGGCGCTCATCACCAGGTGCAGGTCGTGGGACACCATCAGCACGCCGCAGCCGTGGCGGTCGCGCAGGCGGGTGATGAGGTTGTACAGCTCGGTCTGGCCGACCACGTCCACACCTTGTACCGGTTCGTCGAGCACCAGCAACTGGGGCTCGCGCAACAGGGCGCGGGCCAGCAGTACGCGTTGCATCTCGCCGCCGGAAATGGTCTGGATAGGGCTGTCGATGACCTGCTCGGCGCCCACTTCCTGCAGCGCGGACAAGGCTGCCGCGCGGTCTACGCCGGGCACCAGGCGCAAGAAGCGCAGCACCGACAGCGGCAGCGTGGCATCGACCTGGATCTTTTGTGGCATGTAGCCAATGCGCAGCTTGGGCTTGCGCCATACCTTGCCGCGGTGTGGCTTGAGCAGACCGAGTACGGCGCGCACCAGGGTGGTCTTGCCGGCACCGTTGGGGCCGATCAGGGTGACGATCTGACCGGGGGCGACCGACAGGTCGATGCTGTCGAGTACTGCCTCGCCGCCAAAAGTGACGCCGACCTGTTCCAGGCGGATCAAGGCATCGCTCATGCCGCGCTCCGGCAGCTGCCGCACAGCCCGACCACTTCCACGGTCTGGGTCTCGACCGTGAAGCCCACGCCTTTGGCGCTGTCGATGATGGCATCGCTGATGCTGCTCTGCTCCAGCTCGATGGCCACATGGCAGGCGCGGCAAATCAGGAACTGGCCTTGATGCACATGCTCGGGGTGGCTGCAGCCGATGAAGGCGTTGAGCGAGGCGATGCGGTGCACCAGGCCGTTTTCCAGCAGGAAGTCCAGCGCGCGGTACACCGTGGGCGGGGCGGCGCGGCGGCCGTCCTGCTCGCTGAGCACGGCAAGGATGTCGTAGGCGCCCAGTGGCTTGTGGCTTTGCCACACCAGCTCCAGCACTCGGCGGCGCAGCGCGGTCAGGCGCAGGCCCAGGCGGGTGCACAAGGCGTCGGCTTCAGCCAGTGCGCTGTGTACGCAATGGGAGTGATCGTGAGGACGGTTGGCCAGCGGCGTGATGGACATGGGCAGCGACGGTTCTGGATGGAGACGTTATTATGTTACCTGTTTCTGACGACTCGAGTATCCACCGTGTCCCGATTCCTAGCTCTGTTTGTCGCTTTCATCGCATTTTCCGCCCAGGCCGATGTGCGCGTGCTCACCAGTATCAAGCCCCTGCAGCAGATTGCCGCTGCCGTGCAGGATGGCATTGGCAGCCCTGACGTCTTGCTGCCACCAGGCGCTTCGCCGCACCACTACGCGCTGCGCCCGTCCGATGTACGGCGGGTGGGTGATGCCGACCTGCTGTACTGGATCGGCCCGGACATGGAGAACTTCCTGCCGCGTGTCTTGGCTAGCCGCAGCAAGGCCACCGTGGCCGTGCAGTCGCTGACGGGCATGAAGCTGCGTCACTTTGGCGAGGACAGCCACTCCCATGAGGAAGAAAGCCACGACGACAATGACCATGATCACCGGCCGGGCAGCCTGGATGCGCACTTGTGGCTATCGTCGGTCAATGCGCGGGTAATCGCGGCAAAAATGGCGGCTGATCTGGCCCAGGTCGACCCGGCCAATGCGGCTCGCTACCAGAGCAACCTGAAGGCCTTCGACGAGCGTCTGGATGCACTGGATGCGCGTATCAAGGCGCGGGTGGACGGTATTGCCGGCAAACCTTATTTCGTGTTCCACGAAGCGTTCGATTACTTCGAGGCTGAATATGGTTTGAAGCACACCGGCGTATTCAGCGTGGCGTCCGAGGTGCAGCCTGGGGCGCAACATGTGGCGGCCATGCGCAAGCGCCTGCAGGAAGTGGGCAAGACCTGTGTGTTCAGCGAGCCGCCACTGCGACCGCGCTTGGCCGAGACCTTGACCGCCGGGCTGCCGGTGCGCCTGGCCGAGCTGGATGCGCTGGGCGGAACAGACCCGGTGGATGGCAAGGGCTATGAGCGCTTGCTGGAAAAGCTGGGCGGCGACCTGGCTGGGTGCCTGGAACAGCTCTAAGCCTGTGCCGGCCTCGTCGCGGGCATGCCCGCGAAGAGGCCGAATAGAAACTAGAGGGCGAATGGCAGGTGCAAAGCCACCTGCTGGCGCTGCGCCAGACGCACTTCGAACTCGCTCGGGTCATGGATCATCACATCCATTCCGGCAAACGACTCCGCTGCAATCAGGCGCGACAGCCAGAACCGCACGCAGCCTACCCGCAGCATTTCCGGCCACAGCTCGGCCTCGGCAGCCGTGAATGGCCGCAGCGCCGCATAGGCAGCCAGCAGCGCCTGTGCACGCGGCACATCCACCGCACCCTGCTCGTCCAGGCACCAGTCGTTCACGGTAATGGCGATGTCATACAGCATCGGCCCGGAACAGGCGTTGTAGAAGTCGATCACCCCGGTCAGGTGGGTGCCTTCGAACATCACGTTGTCGCGGAACAGGTCGGCATGCAGGTTGGCCCGTGGCAAGGCCAGGATCTGCGCTTTGTGCGCGGTGATTTCGTCCAGTGCCGGTTGCAGCAGCTTGGCTTGCTCGGCGGTCAGGCGTGGCAACAGTTCGGCACCCGAGGCCAGCATCCAGTCCAGGCCACGGTCGGTCTTGCGCTCGATGATGCGCGCGCGGGTGGCCAGGTGAATGTGCGCCAGCAACTCGCCGACCTGGGCGCAGTGCTGGTTGTTCGGTGCCTTGATGTGCTTGCCCGACAGCCTTGGCTGCAGCAGCGCAGGCTTGCCGCACAGCTCGCGCAGGCCGTTGCCGTCGCGGTCACGAATGGCATAGGGCACCGGCATGTCGGCGGCGTGCAGGGTATCGAGCAGCTCGATAAAGAACGGCATGTCCTCGCTTGGCCCGCGCTCGATCAGCGTCAGGACGAACTCCCCCTGTTCGAGGCTGACGAAGAAATTGCTGTTTTCGGTGCCGGCGGCAATGCCCTGGAAGTCGAGCAGACGGCCCAGCTGGTACGGCGCCAGAAAGGTTTCCAGCTCAGGCCGGGTCACGGGGGTGAAGACTGACATGATGAAAAAATGCCCATACGGGCACTTCCGCCGGGAAGTGCCGGGTTGATGTGAACGGTGCGCGTCAGATTACCACTCGAAGATCTTCCAGGACGGAATCAGCATGTCCGGCTGGTCGGATCGAATGAAATTGGCATCAGTGCCATCGGCGCGTACCAGAAAATAAGGCTTGCCGTTTTTCGGCGTGATCTTGATCGCATACAGGAAGCCGTTTTGCCGGTACTCCTGGATGGTTTTGTCGCCTTCCGTGCGAATGGTCACCTCGGGATCGGCCGAGGGGGCGTCGTCCGCCGCCAGGGTAACGACAGGCATGGTTGCCAACAGGCCGAGCAGTAACAGGCGATTGAGTGTACGCATGATAACCTAGTCCCTTTGTCGTCAATGATTCTGGCTATTCTAGCGCCGGACCCGTCGAAAAGGTTGATTCTGCTCATGAGCCAAGCGCCCCTCGTCCTGGTGGACGGTTCCTCCTACCTGTACCGCGCCTTTCACGCGCTGCCGCCGCTGACCACGTCCAAGGGCATGCCGACCGGTGCGGTGAAGGGTGTGCTGAACATGCTCAAGAGCCTGCGCAAGCAATACCCCGACAGCCTGTTCGCCGTGGTATTCGACGCCAAGGGCGGCACTTTCCGCGATGCCATGTTCGCCGAATACAAGGCCAACCGCCCCAGCATGCCGGACGACCTGCGGGTGCAGGTCGAGCCGCTGCATGCCAGCGTGAAGGCGCTGGGCTATCCGTTACTGTGCGTCGAGGGTGTAGAGGCCGACGACGTCATCGGCACCCTGGCGCGCAGTGCTGCCGCGAAGGGTCGCCCGGTGATCATTTCGACCGGTGACAAGGACATGGCTCAGCTGGTGGACGGGCACATTACCTTGGTCAACACCATGACCGGAAGCGTGCTGGACGTGGCTGGCGTGCACGAGAAATTTGGCGTCGGCCCGGAACATATCATCGACTTCCTGGCCCTGATGGGTGACAAGGTCGACAACATTCCCGGCGTACCGGGCGTGGGCGAAAAAACCGCCGTGGGCCTGCTGACCGGTATCGGCGGCGGCCTCAGCGATTTGTACGCGAACCTGGACAAGGTACCGGCACTGGCCATTCGTGGCGCCAAGACCTTGCCGGCCAAGCTTGAAGAGCACCGGGACGCAGCGTTCCTGTCCTACGAGCTGGCCACCATCAAGGTCGATGTGCCGCTGGATGTCGAAGTGGATGCGCTGGTGTGCGGTGAGCCTGATCGCGAAGCGTTGCAGGCGCTGTACACCGAGATGGAGTTCAAGAGCTGGGTTGCCGAAGTGCAGCGTGAGGCCGCAAGGGCGGGTAATGAGGTTGCGCCGGTCGAAGAGCCGGCGGCCAAGGTTGAGCCGACGTACGAAACCATTCTTGACCAGGCCCGTTTCGAGGCCTGGCTGGACAAGCTGC
>NZ_BCBQ01000144.1:0-10059 GCF_001320885.1 Pseudomonas sp. NBRC 111140 | reverse complement strand
CTCAGAAGGACGAGAAATTCAGCGGCCGTGCCGGGTTGGTCTACCTGTTCGACAATGGCCTGGCGCCGTACGTCAGCTACAGCGAGTCGTTCCTGCCGGTGATGGGCACTACCGCCGATGGCACCCAGCTCGACCCGGAAACCGGCAAACAGTACGAGCTGGGCCTGAAATACGAGCCACCGGGCAGCAACAGCCTGTACACCCTCGCGGTGTTCGAGCTGACCAAGCAGAACGTCACCGAGACCATCAACGGCTTCAGCCGCCAGGAAGGCGAAGTACGCTCACGCGGTGTAGAGCTGGAGGCCAGAACCGAGCTGGCGCCGGGATTCAATCTGATTGGCAGCTACACCTGGAACGATGTCGAAGTTACCCAGTCCGAGCGCGGCACCCAGGGCAATACGCCGTTCCGTACGCCGGAGCACATGGCCTCGCTGTGGGCGGACTACCAGTTGCAAGGTGGATCGCTGAACGGGCTGCGGCTGGGCGCTGGCACCCGTTATGTGGGTAGCACCTTCGGCGATGCGCAGAACAGCTTCAAGGTCGACAGCTACGTGCTGGTGGATGCGATGGTCAGCTACGAGTTGGGCAAGCTGGACGCTTCGCTCAAAGGCGTGGAGCTGGCGCTCAATGCCAGCAACCTGTTCGACAAGGAGTATGTGGCCGGCTGTTTCAGCGATATGGGCTGCCAGTATGGGCAGCAGCGCACGGTTTACGGGACGGTGACGTATAACTGGTGATTACCCAAGGGGCCGCTTTGCGGCCCATCGCTGGTATTGCGGGTGCCGGTGTCAACGCACCAACCGAGGCACCATTCGCACATAAACCAGCTCACTCACCAGCTCCACCAGCGTTTGGGTGATCACCGCCGCTGCCGCCAACCCGCGTATGTCTTCCGGCAGCGCCAACGCTAGCGGCAATACGACCAACGAATTGCGTGTGGCGGCGCTGAAGGTTACCGAGCGTGCTTCGGTGGCCGGCAGGCGCAGCAGCCGCGCGCAGACGAACCCGAGCACAGGCGCCAGCAGCATGAAGCCGACGTACACCGGAATCACCGGCAGCAAACGGTCGAAATCACGCAGCACCACGGCTATCTGCGACGCGATCACTACCACCAGCACCAAGGCCATCGCCGGAACGGGCAACCACGCCCAGGCGTCGTTCCAGGTTGCGACGGTGCGCGAACGGCGGGCACCTAGGCTGGTGAGCACGGCCAGCAGCATGGGCAGCACGATCAGCAGCACGAAGGCTTCCACGAACGGGGTGATGGAAATCACCACGTTGTTGTTGGCCCCCAGCATCAGGGCCAGGTAGATCGGCAGCAGTGCCAGCTGCACCAGCGACAGCACCGGGGTGGCGGCCAGGGTCAGGCGCGAGTCGCCTTTGCCGATGTGGGTGAACACCACCACATAGTCGATGCAGGGCGTGAGCAGCACCAGCAAGGCACCGACGAGAATCGCCGGGTGCTCGACCAACCCGCGAGTGATCGCCCAGACCAACAGCGGCACAAGAATGAAGTTGGCGAGCAGCAGGGCGCCCATGAAACGGCGATTACCCAGGCCTTGGCGCAGGTCGAGGAAAGGGATTTGCAGAAACATCGCGTACATCAGCACGGCAATGGCCGGGGTGACCACGGCTTCCAGATACCGCGCGCTGTCAGTGGCCACCAAGCCGAAGGCAACGGCGGCGAGCACGGCAGCGAAGTAGATCGGGATCTGGTGGGTCTCGAGTTGTTCTCTGGTCAAGGTGTGGCCTGTGGTTGGTAATGGGGAGTCAGCTTGGACTGGGCCCAAGTACTGAAGGCAAGCATATTACCTGTGGGAGCGGGTTTACCCGCGAACACCGGCGTAGCCGGTGCCATTCACCTCGTTGCCTTCTTCGCGGGTAAACCCGCTCCCACAGGGACCGCGACAGGTCAGCGAACCTGGTTCATGAAAAACGAAAAAGCCCGGCACTGGGCCGGGCTTTTTCACTTCAGGCTGGCGCCAATCAGTTGCCGTAAACCGGCAGCTTCTTGCAGATGGCCTTGACCTTCTCACGTACGGCGTCGATCACCGCTTCGTTGTTCAGGTCAGCCAGGATGTCGCAGATCCAGCCAGCCAGTTCCTTGCACTCGGCTTCCTTGAAACCACGGGTGGTAACGGCTGGGGTGCCGAAACGCAGGCCCGAGGTGACGAACGGCGAACGTGGGTCGTTCGGGACCGAGTTCTTGTTCACGGTGATGAAGGCTTTGCCCAGGGCAGCGTCAGCGTCCTTACCGGAAATTTCCTGCTTGATCAGCGACAGCAGGAACAGGTGGTTCTGGGTGCCACCGGAAACCACGTCGAAACCACGCTCGATGAACACGCTGGCCATGGCCTGGGCGTTCTTCACGACTTGCTGCTGGTAAGCCTTGAACTCAGGTTGCAGGGCTTCTTTGAAGCAGATGGCCTTGGCGGCGATTACGTGCTCCAGCGGGCCGCCTTGGGCGCCTGGGAACACAGCCGAGTTCAGCTTCTTCTCGATGTCGGCGTTGGCACGGGCCAGGATCAGGCCGCCGCGTGGGCCGCGCAGGGTCTTGTGGGTGGTGGTGGTGACCACGTCGGCGAACGGCACCGGGTTCGGGTACACGCCAGCGGCAACCAGGCCGGCAACGTGGGCCATGTCGACGAACAGGTAGGCACCGACCTTGTCGGCGATGGCGCGGAAGCGGGCGAAGTCCAGAACCTGCGAGTAGGCCGAGAAGCCGGCAACGATCATCTTTGGCTTGTGCTCGACAGCCAGGCGCTCGACTTCGTCGTAGTCGATCAGGCCGTTGCCGTCGATGCCGTACTGGATGGCGTTGTACAGCTTGCCCGACGAGCTTACCGAAGCACCGTGGGTCAGGTGACCACCGTGGGCCAGGCTCATGCCCAGGATGGTGTCACCGGCCGACAGCAGGGCCAGGTAGACGGCAGCGTTGGCCTGGGAGCCAGCGTGCGGCTGGACGTTGGCGTAGTCGGCGCCGAACAGCTCCTTGGCACGGTCGATGGCCAGTTGCTCGACGATGTCGACGTACTCGCAACCACCGTAGTAGCGCTTGCCTGGGTAGCCTTCGGCGTACTTGTTGGTCAGGACCGAGCCCTGAGCTTCCATGACGGCCGGGCTGGTGTAGTTTTCCGAAGCGATCAGCTCGATATGCTCTTCCTGGCGCAGGGCTTCTTGCTGCATGGCTTCGAAGAGCTCGGCGTCGTACTTGGCAATGGTCAAATCACGGCTGAACATGGCGGTCCTCAAGGATCGGGGTAATTTGGGTGGGCATTCTAACCGATTGATTCGCGGCTGGCATATGAAGTGGCATCAAGTCGCGGACCAATGGGGCTCATGTTGCATCCCGCGCCGTGTCTGGGCTGCGTAGATCCATGAGTTGACTCTAAGGTCCATTTTCAGGGGCGCCGCGCGCCCCATCGCTGGCACATCAATGGAACATGAACAGGGTCTCGTTGGAGAACTGCGCCTCGAACTGATGCGCCGGCATCGGCCGCCCAAACAGGTAGCCTTGCACCTCGTCGCAGCCATGCTCGCGCAGGAACTCCAGCTGTTCGTGGGTTTCCACGCCCTCGGCGATTACCGCCAGGTTGAGGCTGTGGGCCATGGCGATGATCGCCCGGGCGATCTGCGCGTCCTGCTCGCCTTCGGGCAGGCCGTCGACGAAGGTGCGGTCGATCTTCAGTACGTCGATGGGGAACTGCTTGAGGTAGTTGAGCGACGAGTAACCCGTGCCGAAGTCGTCCACCGCAATGCTCAGGCCGAGGTTTTTCAGGCTGGCAAGAATCTGCAGCGCCTCGTTCACTTCGCGCATCAGGATACTTTCGGTCAGCTCCAGCTCCAGGCATGCCGGTGGCAGGCCGCTTTCTTCGAGGATATTGGCAATCCGCGTGCCCAGTTGCCCGTCCGAGAACTGCCGCGCCGATATGTTCACCGACACCTTGGGTACCCGCACCTTGGCCTTGTGCCAGGCCTTGAGCTGGCGGCTGGCCTCGCGCAGCACCCAGTCACCCACGTCCACCACCAGGCCCAGTTCTTCGATCACCGGGATAAAGTCGCCCGGTGGCACCAGACCACGGGTGGGGTGGCGCCAGCGCAGCAGGGCCTCGGCGCCCGTCAGGCGCTTGCCGTCGCCGCTGAACTGCGGCTGGTAGTACAGGATGAACTCGTTCTGCTCCATGGCATGGCGCAAGTCGCTTTCCAGCTCCAGGCGCTCCAGTGCGCTGGCGTTCATTTCGGCCTGGTAGAACTGGAAGTTGTTCTTGCCGCGTTCCTTGGCGTGGTACATGGCGGTGTCGGCGTTTTTCATCAACTGGCTCAGCTCGCTGCCATCCTGCGGGCTGAGGGCGATGCCGATACTGGCCGTGACGAAGAATTCACGGTTTTCCAGCACAAACGGCCGCACCAGGCTGCCGAGAATGCTCTCGGCCACATGGATGGCGCGGTTCAGGGCCATCTCGCGGGTGGGGCGCGGTTGCAGCAGCAGGGTGAACTCGTCGCCGCCCATGCGTGCCACGGTGTCGTCGTCATCCACGCAGGCCAGCAGGCGCAGGGCCATGTCCTTGAGCATGCGGTCGCCGGCGGCATGGCCGAGGGAGTCGTTGATCGGCTTGAAGCGGTCGAGGTCGAGGAACATCAGCACCACCCAGGCCTTCTGCCGCTCGGCCTGTTGCAGGGCGTTGTACAAACGGTCCTGGAACAGCGTGCGGTTGGGCAGGTGGGTGAGGGCGTCGTAGTAGGCCAGGCGGTGGATGCGCTGTTCGCTGGCTTTGCGCTCGCTGATGTCGGTGAAGAAGCACACGTAGCTGGCCAGGTCGCCTTCGTCGTCCAGTACCGCCGTGATGCCCACCCAGGCCGGGTAGTGGTCGCCGTCACGGCGCTTGAGCCACACCTCGCCTTCCCAACTGCCGCGCTGGTGCAGTTGCTTGACCACATAGCGCAGGTGGCCCTCCTGCTGTTCGTCGACGGTGAGCATGCCCGGCAACTGGTCGAGCACTTCACTGACGGCGTACCCACTGACGCGGCTGAACGCCTCGTTGGCCTGGACGATGTAGCCGGCCGGGTCGGTGATGAGGATCGCCGACGTGGAGTGTTCGAATACCGTTGCGGCCATGCGCAGGTCTTTTTCGGCACGGCGTTGCTGGCTGATGTCGCGGCCCACCCCAAGCACGCCCTCAAAGCGCTGGTCATCGTCCCACACCAGCACCAGACGCAGCTCGATGGGGATCTTGCGGCCATCGGCACGCAGGCAGTCGAACAGGAACAGCTGGGTCGGTAGCTGGCTGCGCAGTTGCGCCAGTTGCGATGGGTCGCCCATGGCTTTGCTGACGCGCTCCATCAGGCTGTAGATACCGGTGAGCTGGGCCGGGTTGGCGATGATCGACTGCCAGCCGTTGGCGAATATCCAGTCGGCCTGGTAGCCCAGCACGCTCTGTACCGAGGGGCTGACATAGTTGAGCTTGAGCAGGCTGTCGGTGGAGAAGATCACGTCGCTGATGCTTTCGGCGAGCATGCGGTAGCGCTGCTCGCTGTCACGTAGCGACTGGCTGGCCTCGATCTGCACGGTCACATCCTTGCCCACGCCGATGATGCGCGTCACCAGGCCTTCGGCATCGCGGGTCAGCACCTGCTCGCGAATGTCGTAGCAGCGCCAGCCGCCGTCGCGGTGGCGGAAGCGCAACTGGCAGTGCAGCGGTTGGTCATGGCCGCTGTCGCGCTGTTGCTGGCGCAGGGCCTGGTAGTGCGCGGCATCCTCGGGGTGCAGCAGCAGTTCCCAGAAGCGGTCGCCCATCTGTGCCAGCTCGGTACGGTCGTAGCCCAGGGTCTGGCCGAGGTGACGGTTGCTGAAGATCATCCGCTGGCTCAGCACATCCTGCACGTACAACTGGTCGGGTACGGTGCGCACCACGTCCGACCAGAAGCCTTCGCGCTCCAGCAGCGACAGCTCGACCTGTTTGCGGCTGGTGATGTCGCTGATGCTGAGGATCACTGCCTGGTAGTCGCGGCGCTGCTGCGGCAGGCGCGCCATCAACCACAGGTGCAGTTCGCCGCCCAGCGGTGCCGGCAGGCGCACTTCCAGCTCAAGCAGCTGGCGTTGCTCGATCAGTGCGTCGATCAGCTGCATGCCGACGCTGTCGCGGCCATCGCCGGTGCCGTCGATCAGCCGCTGCCATGCGCCTTCGTGGCACTCGATGTTCAGCAGTTGGCGCGCCACCTGGTTGACCTCGGTGATCTTCAGCTCCAGCAGTAGCGAGCGGCGCAGGTTCGGGTCCAGCGCCAGGCTGTGCTTGAGCGCAGCGCGGTTGCGCAGGTGGTAGCGGTCGAGCTGGCTGGGCAGGCTGGACAAATCGAGCACGCACAGGGCCACGCCGGTGCCTTCGAAAATTTCCTGATAGCGCCGGCGGTCTTCCTGCAGCGCGCGCTGGCGGCGGCGCATGTTGATCAGCGCCAGCACCGGCAGCAGGGCGCAAAACAGCACCAGCAGGCATTTGCCGATCAGCGCCGGCAATAACTTTTGCTGGGCCAGCTCGGCGTCGAACAGGCCGCGCAACTGCCAGGTACTGTTGTCGATGAAGGCCAGCATCACGCTTTGCAGCGGCGCGTTGCTGGTATCGGTTGGGGCGTGGCGCTGCAGCACCTCGCCACTGCGGCTGTTCTCCAGCAGCCACAGCGGGTGGCCGCCACCATCGAGGTGGAGGGTGAGCTCGCGGTAGTAGTCCGGTGAAAGGCGCAGCAACCAGTAGCCACGGTCCTGTTCGGCGGCCTGGCGCAGCAACAGATACAGGGTGCGGTTGTCGGCCGAATTGGTGAAGAAGTACGGGCGCCCCTGGTTCAGTGTCAGCAGTTCGTCAAGCAACTGGCGGTCCGGGCTGCCGGCCAGGCTGTCGACGCGCAGTTGCCCGGCACTGTCCAGCCAGGCCACGCTTTGCAAGGCAGGCAGGCGCTCGCGCAGGGTGTCCACCAGGCTCGGCAGGGCAGCGGGTGTCGGTGCATTGACATAGGGCTGCACCACATTCACTGCCTGCTGCGCCTTGAACGCCATGTTCAGGCTCAGGTGATCGGCCAGTTCCGCGGTGGCGTCCAGGCTCTGTTTGCGCAGGTCGGCCTGGGTATGGTTGAACTGGGCGAATAGTTGCCACAGCAGCAGGCCCAGCAGAATCAGGGCCAACAGTGCCAGCGCACCCTTGATCGACCCGCGCAGGGTAACGGCGGGCGCTTGTTGCGCGGTACGCAATGACGACGGATGAGTAAGGTTGGTCAAGCGTTGATCCTGCGATTGGGCTGGCGATGGCAGGGAAGGATCATGCACGGTGTATGCCGGTGCCTGGTTGTTGCGACGCGGTGGCGCACTATAAGGCCGGACACCCGAAACCGGCTAGCATGCCTAGGATTATGGCAAAGTGCCAGCCATGTTGACCGATGGTGCCTGCCCGGTGGTTCGGCAAGCCCCTGCAACCTGTGCGAGAATAGCGCCCGCTTCACATGACAACGCATCGGAGATGTTCGGTTTTGGTTACTCACTTTTCCTCCAATGGCCTCGATTCCGCCTGTGGGCGCAGCAGTCAGACCCTTGTCAGCACTGCCGTGACCGAGGACGTATCCTGCAAATCGTGCCAGCGTTCGCTGGTCAAACCAGACGCGGCTGCCACCGCCAAGAGCAAGGCCCCATCGCTGGCTGAACTGCGCAAGACCGCCAAGGTGGCAGCTGCGCCGGCCGTTGCCGTGGCTGCGGCCAAGCCTGCTGCCAAGCTTGTCAGTACGGCGCCTGCGGCCGCCAAGCCGGCTAATGTGGCCAAGGGCGCCGAGCAGCAGCCTACCCTCAGCGCAGGCTTCAGCGTGAAGTCCGCCTGGGCCTCTCGCCTGGCTGAGCAGAGCGACCGTTGCCGTTTGCCGCGTGGCAAGGCCAAGCAGCGTCACGTCTGAGCCCTCTTCGGCCACTGCGGCGGCCCTTTCGCGGCTAAAGCCGCTCCCACAGGTGCTGTATTGCCCTTGAAGGCAGTGATATTCCTGTGGGAGCGGCTTTAGCCGCGAAGAGGCCGGAACAGGCAATAGACCCCCCCAAGGATCACACCGATCCCACCCCCCACTGGCGGTCCCTCCTATGCAACGCTGCGCGTTGGCGTAGAATGGTCGACTTTGTTCAATGACACCCAACACATCCCCCAGGCCATGCTGCCGGGGCGATCGTCGATGTCTTTACCTATCTGATTAGAGGGCTTGGTTTTGGCTCAATACGTCTACACCATGCATCGGCTGAGCAAGGTCGTGCCGCCGAAGCGGGAAATTCTCAAGAACATTTCCCTGTCGTTCTTCCCGGGCGCCAAGATTGGCGTGCTCGGCCTGAACGGCGCCGGTAAATCGACCCTGCTGCGGATCATGGCGGGCGTCGACAAGGAATTCGACGGCGAAGCCCGTCCGATGCCCGACATCAACGTGGGTTACCTGCCCCAGGAACCGCAACTGGACCCGACCAAGACCGTGCGTGAAGTGGTCGAGGAAGCGGTCAGCGTGATCAAGGACGCCCAGGCGCGCCTGGACGAGGTCTACGCCGCCTACGCCGACCCGGATGCCGACTTCGACAAGCTGGCCGCCGAGCAGGCCAAGCTGGAAGCCATCCTGCAGGCCGCCGACGGTCACAACCTGGAGCGCCAACTGGACGTCGCCGCCGATGCCCTGCGCCTGCCGGCCTGGGATGCGCGCATCGAACACCTGTCTGGTGGTGAGAAGCGCCGTGTGGCCCTGTGCCGCCTGCTGCTGTCGGCCCCCGACATGCTGCTGCTCGACGAACCAACCAACCACCTGGACGCCGACTCGGTGGCCTGGCTTGAGCGCTTCCTGCACGACTTCCCTGGCACCGTGGTAGCCATTACCCACGACCGTTATTTCCTCGACAACGTCGCCGGCTGGATCCTGGAACTGGACCGCGGCGCCGGTATCCCGTACGAAGGCAACTACTCGGGCTGGCTGGAAGCCAAGTCGGACCGTCTGGCGCAGGAATCCAAGCAGCAGAGCGCCCACGAGAAGGCCATGAAAGAGGAACTGGAGTGGGTGCGCAAAGGCGCCAAGGCCCGCCAGTCCAAGTCCAAGGCCCGTCTGCAGCGCTTCGAAGAAATGCAGTCGCAGGAATTCCAGAAACGCAGCGAAACCAACGAGATCTACATCCCGGCCGGTCCGCGCCTGGGTGACAAGGTCATCGAGTTCAAGAACGTCACCAAGGGCTACGGCGACCGCGTGCTGATCGACAACCTGTCGTTCGCCATGCCCAAGGGTGCCATCGTCGGCGTGATCGGTGGTAACGGTGCCGGTAAGTCGACGCTGTTCCGCATGCTGATGGGCAAGGAGCAGCCAGACTCGGGCAGCATCGAGATCGGTGAAACCGTGCAACTGGCCTGTGTGGACCAGAGCCGCGAGGACCTGGACGGCGCCAAGACCGTGTTCCAGCAGATCTCCGACGGCTCCGACCAGATCCGCATCGGCAACTACGAGATCCCTTCGCGTACCTACGTTGGCCGCTTCAACTTCAAAGGTGGCGACCAGCAAAAATTCGTCAAGGACCTGTCCGGTGGTGAGCGTGGCCGCCTGCACCTGGCGCTGACCCTGAAGGAGGGCGGTAACGTCCTGCTGCTCGACGAACCGTCCAACGACCTCGACGTCGAAACCCTGCGTTCGCTGGAAGAGGCCCTGCTGGACTTCCCGGGCGCCGCGATCGTGATTTCCCACGACCGTTGGTTCCTGGACCGTGTGGCTACCCACATCCTGGCGTACGAAGACGACTCGAACGTGGTGTTCTTCGAAGGTAACTACACCGAGTACGAAGCTGACCGCAAGAAGCGCCTGGGCGATGCCGCTGCCCAGCCGCACCGTGTACGGCACAAGAAGCTGGCTCAGTAAGCCGGTTTTTTGATGCACAGGAATGGGGCCCATGGTGGCCCCATTTTTGTGCCCGCCGCACAGGCAGAAGCAGGGTGCTGGGCGGTTATTTTGTATACATTTATATAAAACGCACCAAATAATTTCAAAAAAACGACATCTCGCCCTATTCCGGTGCGATTGCTT
>NZ_BCBQ01000143.1:0-10234 GCF_001320885.1 Pseudomonas sp. NBRC 111140 | reverse complement strand
GATTACTGCGTGGTGCACGTGTACCTCGACAAGCGCACCCGCCGCATCACCGCCACCTCGCGTCTGGACCGCTACCTCGACGTTACCCCGGCCGACTACAAGGTTGGCCAGCCGGTCGAGTTGCTGGTGGCCGGCGAAACGCCGATGGGCTTCAAGGCCATCATCAACAACCGCCACTGGGGTTTGATCCACAAGAACGAGGTGTTCAAGTTCCTGCGCTCGGGCATGCACGAGAAGGGCTTCATCAAGGAAGTGCGCCCGGACGGCAAGATCTCGCTGAGCCTGCAGCCGGTCGGCGCGGCCCTGGCAGACACCCTGCAAGAGCAGATCATGGCGCGCCTGGAGGCCGAAGGCGGGGTGTTGGGTGTGTGTGACAAGAGCGATCCTGCGTTGATCAGCAAGCTGTTCAACGTCAGCAAGGGCAACTTCAAGAAGGCCATTGGCGGGTTGTTCAAGCAGGGCCTGATCGTCATCCATGACGATCGGATCGAAAAGGCCTGATCAGGCCTGCACGAAGGTACGGAAGTCTAGCTGCTCACCACCGGGACGGGTGTCGCGCAGCAGCGAGTCGCGGTCGGCGCTGAGGGCCAGGCTGATGGTCGAGCGGCGCTTGCCGGGGTTGCGCACTTCCATTTGCTCCTGGTGAGCTTTGAGGAAGTTGGTAGGCACCTTCAGGTGCTGCAGCTCATCGCTTTCCGGGTTGTGCAGCAGCAAGTTGACCCAGTCGGGCTGGCCCTTGCGCAGCAGCGCCACCGGCACTTCGAACCACCACAGGTTGCGCTTGCGGTCGAGGATGGCGAACAGGGTATTGCTGCTGGTCAGCACCGGCCGGGCCAGTGCTTCGTTGCGCCGGGCAATGGCGGCGGGTTTGTCGAGTTTCATGCAGGTTCCTGCGGGTTGACGCTATGAAGGCCTGCATTGTGAGGGGTGGCACCGGGCGGGGCAAGGCTTGTAACGTGCGGTGCGTATGCGGGCCCTTTCGCGGGCAAGCCTGCGAAAGGGCCGGTACTTCACCGGCGAACCGGCGGGCTCAATTCAGAAGTTGCCCCATCGGCAGTGGTCACCGTCGCAGTAAAGCTGCGCAACTCGCCCATATTCTCCAACACCTGCGCAAACCGCGCCTCGCCCTGCGGGTCGCTGTTCACCAGCACGTCCCCAAGGTACTGCTGCGCCTCGGTGCCATCGGCCTCGGCATTGCCAAAGAACTCCACCCGCAGCAGGCTCGACGCCGGCCCCTGCACTTCTCCACGCAACACATTGCCTTCCAGCGCTAACAGCCGTGGTGCCTGCTGGTTATGGTTGGGTAGCGGCTGGCAAGGCTTGGGCTCGCCCTTGGCATCGCAGATGATCGCCTGGTCTTGCTTGGCAAGGTCGGCCCCCACCCCACGCGACCCCACATACAGCGCATGCGCCTGGGCCGGCACGCCAAACACGATGGCGCCGGTGCGCTGGTCGGGCACGCATGACCCGCCGGCCTCGCAGCGGCGGATGTCCTGGCTGTTACCCCAGATGCGGTTGGCGCTCAGGCGCGTGGCGGTAATGTCCGGCTCCGGGCGCAGGGCCACGCCGATGCGGTTGCCGTGGATCAGGTTGCCGTCGAGGATGTTGCCCTCGCCGGTGACGCTGACACCGATCGAGTTACCGCTGAAGGTATTGGCCGCCAGGTAATTGCGCTTGCCCCAGTTGATCTGCAGGCCGTCGGAGTAGTTTTCGAACCGGTTGCGCACCACGCTGTTGTCGTTGCCCAGCAGAATCTCGATGCCTTGGGAGGGCTCAGGGTTGGCTGCGGTGGAGCGGAACAGGTTGTCGGCCACCAGGTTGAACGCCGCACCGCGGGTCAGCTCCAGGCCGTCGCCGTTGTCGATCAGCTGGTTGCGCAGCACCTTGTTGTTGTTCGTGGTGGTGGCGGTGGGGTTACCGGCGCCGTCGTCGCCGGTCAGCATGATGCCCGCGCCGCCCTTGTTGGCGACGATGCGGTTGTCTTCGATCACGTTGTAGCTTGCGCGGTTGACCAGGATGCCGATGCAGAAATTGCGCACTTCCAGGCCGCTCAGGTGCACGCCCTGGGTGTCACGCAGCACCAGCCCGGGGTTGGTGGTGGTGCGCACGTTGGTGCCGAACTGGCCGGGCAGGGCGCCGGGGCAGGTGTGTACGCCCTGGTCCTTGATGTAGGCCGAGCCGTCGATGGCGATGTATTGGCCGTTTTGTGCCCAGGACAGGCCGGTGATACGTACCGGGCCTTTGATTTCCGGCAGTGCACGGCTGGGGCGGATGACATAGGGCGGCTTGCCCACGGCCGCAATATCGATGCGGTAGTGGCCTGGGTTCTGGTTGCTGGTTTCGATGGCCCAGCGCAGCGAGCCGGGTTGGCCGTCGTCGGCATAACGCTCGACACGCAGGGTTTCGGGGCTGGCCGGTGCGGCGGCCAGGGTGGGCAAGGGGAGCAGTGGCAGCAAGGCCACCAGCGCAGGCATCAAACGCATGGGTGTGGGTATCCGAAAACATTGTTCTTATCGAGTGTCCGCCTGCTTCGGGCGGACGTTTGCGGGGATTCTAGGGCAGCCGTACTGACTGCGCAGGGGCGCGGTGGCGATTGGGTGCGGTATTCGCCCGCAGATTTACCGCTCGGCTTATGGAAGGAAAATTCGTTGAAACTCCTGATGAAGGCGTTGGGTCCACCTACTGTCGACACGGTCCACGTGTCTCCATTTGCAGGAGTTTTGCCATGAGCGGTACCAAAGACAAAGCGAAAGGCCTGGCCAACGAAGCGATCGGCAACGTGAAGCAGGGAGTCGGCAAGGTGACCGACAACGACAAGCTGCGGGCCGAGGGCAAGGCACAGGAACTCAAAGGCGAGGCGCAGCAAATCAAGGGCAATGTGAAGGATGCGGTGAAAAAGCCTTGATTCGAGGTGGTTTGTGCCGCCCCCTTCGCGGGCAAGCCCGCAAAGGGGGCGGCACTGTCGTAAGCAAATTCTTCAATCATGGCCGGGAGCAGCACAGCAACGACAGGGTCTATTAGACTTGCCTGTTGTAATGATCAAGCGGCGAAAGGAGACGCTATGATTTTCCCCGACCTGCGCGGCCTGCCCCTGCACCGCGTGCTGGTACGCACCGTCAAGGAATTCCTCGACGACGAGATGTCCACCTATGCCTCAGCGCTGGCGTATCAGGCGCTGTTCTCGCTGTTCCCCTTCCTGTTGTTTCTGATTGCCCTGATCGGCTTTCTGCACTTGCCGGACTTCTTCTCCTGGCTGCGCTTGCAGTCGGAACTGGTGTTACCGCCCCAGGCGCTGGAGCAGGTCAACCCGGTAATCGACCAGCTGCAGCAGTCCAAGGGCGGGCTGTTGTCGGTAGGTATCGTGATTGCCTTGTGGACTGCCTCTGCCGGCGTGCGCCTGATGATGAGCGCCATGAACGCCGCCTACGACGTGCCTGAAGGCCGCCCGGTGTGGAAGCGCATCCCGTTGTCCATTTTCTACACCGTGGGCCTGGCCGGTATGCTGCTGGCGGCCGCGGCACTGATGGTGCTGGGCCCTCAGGTGATGGAGTGGATCGCTGCCCAGATCGGTATGCAGGAATTCATCGTCACCCTGTGGACCATCCTGCGCTGGCCGGTGATCATCATCCTGTTGATGGTGGCGGTGGCGCTGATCTACTACGTGATGCCCGACGTGAAACAGAAGTTTCGCTTCATCACCCCAGGCTCGGTGCTGGCGGTGGTGGTGTGGATCGTGGCCTCACTGGGCTTTGCCTATTACGTGAAGACCTTTGCCGACTACAACGCCATGTACGGCAGCATTGGTGCAATCATCGTGCTGTTGCTGTATTTCTATATCTCGGCCGCCGTGCTGCTGCTCGGCGCCGAAATGAATGCGGTGATCGAGCACATGTCAGCCGAAGGCAAGAACCCGGGCGAAAAAGACTTCGACGGGGAAAAGCCCAAGGAAACCTTGACGGTACTGGGCCACGAGCACCCGAACCCGAGCGAGCCTCATACCGTCGAGCCGAACCCCCGATGATCCGTGACATTCTCAAGATGGGCGATGAACGCCTGCTGCGCATCGCCCCGCCAGTGCCTGAGCACATGCTCGGCACTGCCGAACTGCAGCAACTGATCGACGACATGTTCGAAACCATGCGCCATGTGGGCGGTGTGGGCCTGGCCGCGCCGCAGATCGGCATCGACCTGCAACTGGTGATTTTCGGCTTCGAGCGCAGCGAGCGTTACCCCGATGCCGAGGCGGTGCCGCAGACCATTTTGCTGAACCCGGTCATCACCCCGACCTCCAGCGAGGTCGAGGACGGTTGGGAAGGTTGCCTCTCGGTGCCCGGCCTGCGTGGCGTGGTGCCGCGCTTCAAGCATATCTGCTACGAAGGCATCGACCCCCGGGGCAACCCGATCAACCGCTTTGCCGACGGCTTCCATGCGCGGGTCGTGCAGCACGAGTGCGACCACTTGATTGGCCGACTGTACCCCTCGCGTATCCAGGACTTTGCCAAGTTTGGTTACACCGAGGTGCTGTTCCCTGGGCTTGAGGTCAGCGACGACTGACCCCGCTGCAAGGCGACAAGGCATTTGCTGCGCTGGTAGCGTTGCAGGCGGCCGGCCAAGGCTTCTGGCAGTTGTTGAGCCAGGTCGAAACCCAGGCGCTGATAGAAGGGGACAAGGTCGGGATGGCAGAACAGCCAGACAGGCCTGCGAGCCTGTACCAGCGCCGCCTCCACCAACCGTGCTGCCACCCCCTGACTGCGCTGCTGTGGGTCGACGAACAGGCCGGTCAGCCAGAAACCCTCACCCACCGCACTCAGGCTCAGCCCGGCAATGATGCCTGGGGCCCTTGCTACCCACAGTTCGGCGTCGCTTGCCGCGCGCATGCGAGAGCCGTGCTGGCGATAAAAGTGGTCCAGTAAACGGCGTTCTATGTCCGAAAGTTTCGAACAGGACATTTTTTCAGAAATGGCGAGCCCTACCCTGAAACGTGGCCAGAGGCTCTGGCCTGATGATTTGCGGCCACTTTGTCGCAGATTGTTGCAAAACCGGCAAGGGTGAATATCCGACTCTGGGGTTCAACTATTGCTGGCCGGGAGTAGAATTTTATTCGTCCCCCCTGGCAGTACGAAGCGGGATCGGTACTTCGTGCCATCTTCACCGTAGATGGCAACTTCTCCGCGCCGGATACGGCAATAGAAGTCAATCGATCAGCTTGAATGCTCAAAAGGCAAACCCACATGAAACCATTACTGATTCTTGCATTGGTCGGTATGTCCTCGTTCGCCCTTGCCGATGAGGTCACACCCGTCTCCAGCCAGCCTGTGGCCCAGCAGTACGACTACTCCATGAACCTGGACATCAAGCGGGTGATCAACTTGTCGACCATCCCCAATGTCTGCGAGGTGGTACCTGCGACCATGACTTACGAAGACCACCAGGGCCAGGTGCACACCATCCAGTACCGAGCCATGGGTGAGGGTTGCCAGCAGGGCTGATCGACAAATATCCATTCTACTAGGTGATGGCTCCATCGCCGGCAAGCCAGCTTGCCGGCGATGGAGCCATCACCTTTCAGAATTTTCTACAAGCCATGTCGATTCCTTCAGACATCGTTCGACAATAGGTGAAGGTACGCTCCACGCCGTGCCCAAACCCATTGTCCTGTCGGAGGAACCCCGATGAGCACCGCAGCCGAAACCGAGATCCGCCAACTGATCGAGCGCTGGATGCAGGCCGTGCGCGATCGCGACATCCCCAACATCACCGCCCCCTATGCCGATGACATTGTCGCCTTCGATGCCATCCAGTCCCTGCAATTCAAAGGCAAGGCCCCCTACACCGCGCACTGGGAAATGTGCATGAACATGTGCACGGGCCCCATGGTCTTCGAGCTTGCCGAACTCACCGTGCACGCCGCTGGCGACCTGGCCCTGGCCCATTGGCTAAACCGCTGCGGGCCGGGGGATGACGAAAGCCAGTGCGGCTTCATGCGCGCCACCGTGGGCTATCGTCGTCAAGGTGGCCAGTGGCAGGTGATCCACGAGCACTGGTCGGCACCGTTCGACATGGAAACGCAAAAAGCCCTGTTCGATCTCAAGCCCTGAGCCGTTATCGCCAAACGCACTTTGCCAATGCTCTGGAGGTGACCATGAAATACCTGTGCCTGGTCTATTGTGACGAGGGGTTGCTGCACAGCCTTCCCGACAGCCCGGAAGACGCCGAATGCATGGCTTACGCCGAAACCATTCACGGTTCTGGGCGCATGCTGGCGGCCGAGGCGTTGAAGCCGGTGCAAACGGCGACCACGGTGCGCGTGCGCAAGGGGCACATGAGCCTGACCGATGGCCCCTTCGCCGAAACCAAGGAGCAACTGGCCGGCTTTTACCTGGTGGAGGCCCGCGACCTCAACGAAGCACTGAATATCGCCAAGGGCATCCCTGCCGCGCGGGTTGGCAGTGTTGAGGTGCGCCCGGTGCGCGAACTGCAACCCTGATAGCCAAGGAGAACAACCAGCATGAGCCTTGCACCCACTGCGCAAGCGCAACACGAGTTGTCCATCAGCCGCCTGATCGACGCACCACCGGCCAAGGTATTCCGTGCCTGGACCGACCCCCAGTGGCTGATGCAGTGGTGGGGGCCGCACGGCATGACCACCCCGGAGTGCGAGATGCAGTTATGGGCCGGCGGCCTGTTTCGCACCCTGATGCGGGCCCCGGATGGCAGCGAGTACCCGAACCAGGGCGTATTTCTGGAAATTGCCGCGCCGCGCCGGTTGGTGTTCACCGATGCCTTCGGCCCCGGTTGGGTGCCGTCGGACAAGGCCTTCATGACTGCCGTGATCAGCTTTGACGAGGAACAAGGCAAAACTCGCTATACCGCCCGTGCCTGGCACTGGACTGCCGCTGACTGCCGTGCCCACGAGGAAATGGGCTTCCACCAGGGCTGGGGAGAAAGCCTGGACCGCCTGGTGGAGGTGGTGACCCAGCGGATGCCCGACTGATGACGGCACTGGCGCAGGTGCGCGCCGAAGTCGAGGCGGTGTACCGGCGTGAGTCGCGGCGCATCCTGGCGACGTTGATCCGCTTGCTGGGTGACTTCGACCTGGCCGAGGAGGCCATGCATGATGCCTTCTTCATCGCCGTCGAGCGCTGGCAGCGCGACGGCATACCCGATAACCCAAGGGCATGGCTGGTTTCCACCGGGCGCTTCAAAGCTATTGATGCGTTGCGCCGACGCGCCCGTTTCGACCGCTCCCAGGCAGACCTGAGCATGCTGCTCGAAGGCCAGGCGCAGGATCCCAGTGATGACGAACTGCTGGCCGATGACCGCCTGCGGCTGATCTTTACCTGCTGCCACCCGGCACTGTCGGCTGACGCCCAGGTGCCATTGACCCTGCGCGAAGTGTGCGACCTGACCACCGAGCAGATCGCCCGTGCCTTCCTGCAAAGCCCGGCCACCATTGCCCAGCGCATCGTCCGCGCCAAGGCCAAGATCCGCGAGGCCGGCATCCCTTATCAAGTGCCGGAACTGAACGAACTGCGCGAGCGCCTGGATAGCGTGTTACGGGTGATCTACCTGGTGTTCAACGAGGGCTATTCGGCGTCATCGGGCGAGGCACTGCTGCAGCAGGACCTCAGTGATGAAGCCATTCGCCTGGCGCGGTTGCTTGTGCAGTTGCTGCCCGACCCGGAAGCGGTCGGCCTGCTGGCCTTGATGTTGCTGCAGGCGTCCCGGCAGCAGGCACGTATCGATGCCCAGGGCAACCTGGTGGTGCTGGAACAGCAGGACCGCAGCCTGTGGGACCGGCCACGCATTGAAGAGGGCTGCGAACTGGTGCGCCAGGCCCTGCAGAGCCGGGCGTTTGGCGCCTATACCGTTCAGGCGGCGATTGCTGCCGTGCATGCCGAAGCGGCAACGGCTGAACAGACAGATTGGGCTGAGATCGTTGGGCTTTATGACGTGTTGCAGCGTCATTGGCCGTCGGCGGTGGTGGAGTTGAACCGGGCGGTGGCGCTGGCGAAGCGAGATGGGCCGGAGGTTGGCCTGCGGGTAGTCGAAGGGATTCTGGCGCGGGGTGAACTGCTGGACTATCACCTGGCGCATGCGGCGCGGGCCGAGCTGCATTATCAGCTGGGGCAAATGGAGGAGGCGCGTGCGGCCTGGCGGCAGGCACTGGCGTTGACCCGACAGGCGCCGGAGCGGCGGCATATCGAGCAGCGGTTGAAACTCATTGAATGATGTTGGCGATACCGGCCTCTTCGCGGGCTTGCCCGCGAAGAGGCCGGTATTGGCTTATCAGTTTTCAGCTAGCCACAAAATTCGGCGGCGACACCAGCTCGACGGTCTGCTGCTTGCGCGGTGCCAGGATCTCGGCTTCACCCTGGACCACCAGCTCATCGTTCTGGTTGTACACATTGGTCGCGATGCGCACCTTGAACTTGGGCAACTTCTCGAGAATTTCCAGCCGCACGGTCAGGGTGTCGCCAATTTTCACCGGTTTCTGGAAGCTCATCTGCTGGCCTAGGTAGATGGTGCCAGGGCCAGGCAGGGTGCAGGCCACTGCAGCACTGATCAGCGCGCCGCTGAACATGCCATGGGCAATCCGCTCGCGGAACATGCTCTTTGCGGCGAACTCGGCATTCAGGTGAACCGGGTTGTGGTCACCGGACATCGCAGCGAACAGCTGGATGTCGCGTTCTTCGACGGACTTCTTGTACTCGGCTTTCTGGCCGACTTCGAGGGCTTCGTAAGGCGTGTTGGTGACCTGGGACATCGGTGCTTCCTTAAGCGTTGGGCGAGGGCGGCTATCATTCACTGCGCACAGGGCGGCCAAGGGCCAGCGCCTGTTCAAGCCAGCCGAGAATATCGGCGGTGACCTCGTCACGGTTGGTTTCGTTGAGTACTTCATGCCGCGCATCAGGATAGACGCGTAGCCGTACATGTCGATTGCCGGTCGCGCGCAGGGCGTCGGCCAGATGGGTAAGACGCTTGCCAGCACTGACCGGATCACATTCGCCACCAATTACCAGTATTGGCAGGTTGGGGTCGATCTGCGCGAGGTTACTCGGCTGGCTGATCTGCGCCAACCCTTGCAGCAGGTCCAACCACAGCTGGTTGCTGCAGCGAAAGCCGCACAACGGGTCGTTGACGTACTGGTCGACCTCGCCGGGGTCGCGGCTGAGCCAGTCGAATGCTGTGCGGTTGGGCTTGAAGGCCTTGTTGAACGAACCAAACGACAACCACTCGATCAGTGCACTTTTACCCAACGGCCCTTGGCGCCAGGCCTCAAGCCGGGCAATCAGCCGTGCCACGCGGTACAGCGCCGCCGGCTGGTAGTTGGAGCCGCTGAGGATCGCCCCGTGCAGGCTGCCACTGTGGTGCAACAGGTAGGCCTGGGCAATATAGCTACCCATGCTGTGGCCAAGCAGGAACAGTGGCGTGCACGGGTATTGCTGGCCGATGTGCTGGGCCACGCGTCCGAGGTCGTTGACCACGGCATTCCAGCCATGATGGCGGGCGAACAGGCCGAGGCTGCCCTGTTCGGCGGTGCGCCCGTGGCCGCGTTGGTCGGCAGCGAACAGGGCAAAGCCGGCCTCGCTCAGGGCATGCCCCAGGCGTTGGTAGCGCCCGGCATGCTCGGCCATGCCATGGGCCAGCAGCACCACGGCCTTTACTGGCGTGGCCGGCAGCCATTGGTGTACGTACAGGCTGCAGTGCTCGCTGGCGGGTAGCCAGAAGGCGTCGTGGGGCATGGCGGGTCCTTGTGCGCGCGGTTACCCGGACAGTGTATGCACAACCGGCCGGATTGCAGGAAGGGCACAAATAAGATTCACAATGTTAATGGCGGCACTTGGCGTATATGCCGCCTTGGGCTTACCTGCTAACGTCGGATCAACGCCTTTTTGCCAGCAGGCAATCGGGTAGAGGACAAAAGGACGCAGTGCAGGTCCAGGCAGAGGAACAATAATAAATGCAAGCCGAATTCTGGAATGACAAGCGCCCGGCGGGCGTGCCTTCCACCATCGACATCAACGCCTACGCCTCGGTCGTCGAGGTGTTCGAACGCTCCTGCAAGCGCTTTGCCGACCGCCCGGCGTTCAGCAATCTGGGCGTGACGCTGAGTTATGCCGAGCTGGAGCGCCATTCGGCAGCCTTCACTGCCTGGTTGCAGCAGCACACCGACCTCAAGCCGGGTGACCGCATCGCGGTGCAGATGCCCAATGTGCTGCAGTACCCCATC
>NZ_BCBQ01000142.1:0-10336 GCF_001320885.1 Pseudomonas sp. NBRC 111140 | reverse complement strand
CCGCAGCGAACTTGGCGTTTAGCGGGTTTAGGCCTTTGAAATAGAGATTAACGGCTGCCGGCGTCATGCCCGCTTCGTCGGCGATTTTCTTCTGACTGAGCTTTAGCTCGTTCTTGCGGGCGAGGAACAGCGCATGCGCAGCCTCGCATTCGGCCAGACGGTCAGGAGGGAGGATTCGTTTCTTGGTCATGGCGCGAACATATACCAATGGTTAAAGAATTGGGAGAAACCATCGGTATGGACAGATAATCAACCGATGGTTAATATTCGGGGTATGACCAACCGAGGCCCGATCATGAGCGAGACCCCCCTCGACAAATTCGTTGCTGAAAAAGGGCAGTCCGAGGCTGCCAGGCTTCTCCGCGTGACGGCGCCTGCCATTCACAAGGCGCTCGTCGCAAAGCGGGATATCAGCGTTTTCGAGCTCCCCGATGGCGGT
This sequence comes from Pseudomonas sp. NBRC 111140, assembly GCF_001320885.1. NCBI lineage: Bacteria > Pseudomonadati > Pseudomonadota > Gammaproteobacteria > Pseudomonadales > Pseudomonadaceae > Pseudomonas > Pseudomonas sp. NBRC 111140. The sequence goes on along the minus strand of NZ_BCBQ01000142.1, from coordinate 9,897 downwards.
TACTCGGCTGTCGAGAGACGCCCTTTTCCATCCCAGGGATCCGCTGCCTGACGCCGTAAGCCGTCTGATGGTGGGAATTATGAGAGATCTGGCATTGCGCCAGTAGATGACTGAAACACCTGCGAATCCATCCAGTACCTGAATCGCAGACGAAAAAAAACCGCCTGGCAGGGCGGCTTTCTCTACAGCTTCATAACGGGTTTAAGCATGACAAACATCGTCCCACTTGACAAGTCCAGGGGGTTCACCCGGATGGACAACCAGCTCATGGATGGCCTGCTGGCTATCGATCTCCCAGCGCGGGAGATGAAGATTGTGCTGTACGTGGCCAAGGCCACCATCAACTTCGGGGCGGGAGCTCAACGCATCCCGGCAACCGACATCGCGAAAGCCATCCACGCTCACCCAGACACCGTGTCCAAGGCGGTTTCCAGACTGCTGCGCCGTCGCGTGTTGTTCCGTGAGGGTGGCGCCCGGGGCGACATCGGTTTGAATGACCCGAAGGACTGGATCTACGTTGATCCGAAACAGACTAAAACAGCCGACTCGGCTGAAGTGGTCCGAATCGGCTCTGAGTCGAAACAGACCAAAACCGCCGACTCCCTTCTTTATTCTAAGAAAGAAACCCCCTATGAAAATCTTCCTTCGGAAGATGTTTCATGCCCCCCCAAAGGGTCGGTCAATGGCGATCTCGAGCCTGAGCCAAAACCTGACCGCAAGACGCCATTCGGCCTGCCCCAGCTGATGGCCGACAACCCGCATCAGATCCCCAGGCAGCTCCTGGTCGACTGGCTCGCTCTGCGCAAAGCCAAACGCGCCGCTGTTAGCGAAACAGTATGGGCGACCGTGAACGACGAGTTGGCCAAGTGCGCTGAGGCCGGGATCACGGCGGTTGCCGCTATCACTGAGGCCCTATCCGCGGGTTGGCAGGGATTCAAGGCCGACTGGGTGATCAATCGCGTGAACGACAGCCGACGCAAGGCTGCCCCTGCCAAATCTAACCACCACGGCTTCTCTGGCCGCGATTACACCGATGGCTTGATTCCTCGGGAGGATGGTTCTTATGCGTTCTGAGAAGGTAGTTCATTTGGCCAGCATGGCCACGCCGCAAACCACTTCGATGGCCATGTGCGAGGATCACGGCGAGTATCTGGCGACTGTTACCCATGTCCTGAGTCGCACATTTCGGTCGCCATGCCCAGAGTGCAAGCGGCTGCAAACGGAGAAGGAAACTGCGCTGGCGGTCGAGCGTCAGCGTCATGAGCTGGCCTGGAAGCTTGGTGATGCCTTGATCCCGAAGCGTTTCAAGGACAAGACGTTCGCGGCCTACCAGGCCAACAACCCCGGCCAGATCAAGGCCAAGGCCCGTTGCCACCTGTACGCAGAAGAGTTTGAGCAAAACCTGGAGGCTGGGCGCTGCATGATCCTGGTTGGCAACCCCGGCACTGGTAAGACTCACCTCGGTGTATCCATTGCCCAGGCGGTCATGGCTTCAACCGGCTACACAGCGGTGTACCGCACCCTTGGCGGCATCCTGCAGTCCATCCGCGCGACTTTCGACGGAAGCTCCGGCCAATCCGAGGTAAGTATTCTCGAGGGTCTGATCAGGCCAACGCTTCTTGTGCTGGATGAGGTTGGGGCGAGCAGAGAGACCCCCAGCGAATTTGAGCTGAGCCGCCTGTTTTCGATCATCAATGGCCGCTACGAGAAGATGCTGCCGACCATCGTGATTTCCAACTTAGGTGTCAAGGAACTGCCCGCGGCGATGGGTGAACGCTCTGCCGATCGACTCCGCGAGGGTGGGGTGATCGTGCTGCCGTTCACCTGGGAGTCGCAGCGCGGCAAGGAGGATCTGTGAAGATGCGGCAGACCAAGTTGACCAAGGCCGCGCGCGGCCGCGAGTGCCAGGTGCGCATTCCTGGCGTGTGCAACGGCAACCCCGAGACCACCGTCCTTGCGCACTACCGCCTGGCGGGCACGTGCGGTGTCGGCAAGAAACCACACGACCTGCAAGGCGCCTGGTCCTGCAGCGCCTGCCACGACGCTTGTGACGGTCGTAGTCGTGACGTGGATCGAGCCACCGCGCGCCAGTACCACGCCGAGGGCGTCATGCGCACCCAGGCACTGCTGCTCAACGAGGGGGTGCTGATCGCATGAATGGTCTCGCCCTTCGCCCGTTCAAGGCCAAGCCGGCCCGCGCCAAGCCCGTCGACCGGGAAGGGCAGGAGCAGGCCGCGCTGATACAGGAACTGCAACTGCGCTACCCGCAAGCCTACAAGCTGATCTACCACGTCCCGAATGGTGGCCACCGCGTCAAGGCCGTGGCGGCCAAGCTGAAGGGGCAGGGCGTCAAGGCCGGTGTGCCCGACCTGGTGCTGCCGATGGCGCGCGGTGGGTACTTCGGCCTGTACATCGAGTTCAAGGCCATGCCGCCCTTCGATGCGCCGGTTTCGCCAAGCCAGGATGCCTACCTGCAGGCGCTCGCCGATCAGGGCTACCTCGCGATCGTGTGCCGGGGCAGCATCGACGCCGTCGAGGCTATTCGCGCCTACCTGCTGCTCCCTGCCACGGTGGCCGCATGAGCGCGACCCGTGAAGTGAAGCTGAGCGAGGCCGAAGTGCGCCGGCAGGCCGCCGACAAGTCGGTGCGTGATCTGCGCGATCCGCGTCACCCTGGCCTGTACCTGCGCTTCTGGAGCAACCGCGAGCGTGGTACCTGGCACCTGGTGCGCGGCAAGAAGTGGGTGCCGGTCGCCCGCTGGCCTGACCTGACCGTGGCTGCGGTGATTGCCGAGCTGCCCGCGCTGCGTCAGCGCCTGCTGCGCGATCCGGCCACAGCGCCGGTGGTTTCCGGCATGACCACCGTGGGGCAGTTGCTCGACTGGTACGGTGACCGCATGGCGCGCGACCGCTCACTGTCGGCGAAGCGCAAGGCCGGCGCCAAGTCCGCCATTGCTCAGCACCTCAGGCCGCGCCTGGATGACCTGGCCGTGGCCAGCGTGAATGCCGATGCCCTGGACAAGCACCTGATGTGGCCGTGCCAGGCCGAGGTGTCGCTGTCCTACCTGCGGCAGATGTTCGCGCTGCTGCTGACCGCCTTCCGCCAGGCCCTGCAACTGGGCCTTATCGAAAGCAACCCCATGGCCGGGATGCGCTTCAACGACTTCACCAAAGCCAAGATCCTGCCCAAGGCGGCTCGCCTGCGTGACGTGCAACTGCCGGGGCTCATGCAGCAGCTGGCCCAGGCCTTCGAAGCCGCCCCGGGTGACGCCATGCTGGCCCTGATGATGCTGGCCCACGGCACCCGGATCGGCGAGACCCGCATGGCGCGCTGGAACGAGATATCCCTGGCGGCTGCCGAGTGGTTCATCCCTGCGGCCAACGCCAAGACCCGCACCGAACACCGCCTGCCACTGACCGCCCAGGTGCAGGCGCTACTGACCCACTACCGGGCCATCCAGCAAGGCGAGGGCTATGAGGGCGTGTACCTGTTCCCGAATCGCCGTGGCCTGTGCCTTAGCGAGACGCAGGCCAGCAATGTATTCAAGCGCCTGGGGCAGGGCGATTGGACCAGTCACGACCTGCGCAAGGTCTCCCGCAGCGCCTGGACCGACCTCGGCATCGACGGCCACATCGGCGAGATGCTGCTGAACCACAAGCTGGGCAAGATCGCGAGCACCTACATCCACACCCAGGCCATGCAGCAGCGCCGCGCCGCGCTGGAGAAGTGGCATGCGTGGCTTGATCGGGTTGGCTTTGCAGCCATCCACGGCCTTACCAAGGCCTTATTTGAAATTTCGCAGAATTCGCCACAGGCCCCAGCAACCGTGGCACCGAGCGACCTTACCGCATTTGTAATTAGCGAGGATTCGAAATGAGCCAGAACATGCAGCTGGGCGATCTTGCGTTGACCCTCGTGTTTGACTCCGAGATACCCCAGGGCAGCCAGGTGGAGCTGGTTGAGCGCATTCAGAAGGGGCAGCTCTTGATCGGCAAGGACCGTCAAATGAAGGCGCCTACCGCTGGGTGGTATGTGACCCGGGCGGGCACGTCCGCAAAGGTCGCGTATGGGGATGCCGAGCTCATGCCACTCCACGGAAAGGGAGTGCCTACCCCGAAGCTTGAGGTCGAGGAGATCTGTTACCTCTTCAAGGTGCCGGCATGAGAGGAAACCACGGCCCATCCTTTAAAAAGGCCGTGATCGAGCTGTGCGAGTGCCCTTTGTGCCGTGGGAGAGCGGTCACTCAGGGTGTGTTTCACGAACTGCCATGCGACCACTGCAACGCCTCGGGCTTTGTGGCGGCTGCAACCGGCAAGGCTCTGCCCCTGGATGAGCTGGTGACCCAGCTCAGCATGAGGCTTCGGGCAGCGCTCAGGCAGATCGATCAATTGAAGAACCCTCAGGCATCCGGGCCTGAGGCGACATATCAGGGAAGCAACCGGCGCGGAGCCGGGGGCGGCAACTACACCGGGGATTAGGGGGAAGGACATGATTTACAGCAGCGTACTCGCGGCGGTCGTCTCGGCCCTGGCTGCAGAAGCGATCGACAACACCAGCAAGCAGGCTTGGCAGAAGCTATATGAGCCCGGCAGCGAAGACGGCCACGACATGGCAACCTTGAGTAGGTCGGTAGAGCGTGGCGAAATCAGCCGTATGGATGCTGACTGCTGGGTGTTCGCCAGGCTGCACAGCCAGCTGAAGCCGCGGCACTGGGATGTCCTGGTGGCGAGGTTCAGCACGCACAAGGGGCGAAAGGTTCAGTCGATCAGCCGCCTGATCCCCATGGTTGCCTCCCATGCTCCGAAGCTGTTCATCACCAGTGCAGTGACGGCTTGGGCGATCCCGAAGATGAAGGGCGCCGAGGGAAAGCGGTCGAGCGACATGATCGTGTTGCCGGCTCAGTTCTACGATATCAATCGGTGGGACCCGGATGCGCGTCCTGAGCGAACTCGACGCCGCTGGAGGAAGGGCATCGAGGACGTACTGAAGCAGATGGCCGATGAAGCACTGGAGGCTGCAGCCGACATCCTGAGCTACGAAGGTCTTTCGATGGAAAATGCCGCTTGACATCAAATGGCCGCATGGCCGATTATTTCTCCATCCTGTCATTCCTGCGCGTTGCTGAGGAATGGCACAAAAAGCCCGCCCATTGTGACGGGCTTTTTTGTGCCATCATGCTTCTTCCAGACCAAGAGGGATAAAGCATGGCAAGGTCCGTAGAGATTGATCGCTTTCAGGTGAGGACAGAGGACGGAAGGCTGCACACCGTTGTTCACTATCAGGAGTATGTTGGTCCTAGAGGCGATGAGCTCAAAGGCCTGCAGCGTTTCGAGACCCAGACTGGTAAAGGGGTGAACCGAGATGAGGCTGATGGCGACCTGTTCTATCTTCCAATTGGATTCACGGAGCCCTGGGTAGCAGCAAGACGCGTGTAATCAATGGTTACCCCTCAAGGCCTCAGCATTCGCCGGGGCTTTTGTTTATGCAGATGAATGCCATGGCTGAATGGCAGATTGCGGCGCTCGCTCCCACTAGGCCCGCTGAAATAGAACGAGAGGGAGTCAGCCGGGTACGCACCGGCCATCTGCACCAACTACAAGGCTCACCGATCTGGTGGGCCTTGTTCGTTTTCGGCTCCACCACGCCCATCGCCCCAAGCTGGGAGTGCTGTTGGGGCCGATCTACTTAGGCTCGCCATGACGGCGGGCCTTTTCCGTTCTGGAGCGTCAATGGGGCCGACCGACCCCGGCTCAGGACAGCCACCTGGCTGGGCAGATCGGGTGCCCCGCTGCCCGGCTTGAGCGTTGCGATGGTGTGATTCAGCGGCCCAGCTTTTCCATGGCAGCATCAGCCAGGAAAGATGACCGGCTCTTGACGTTGTGATCTCGCACGTACCGGTCAATTTGCTGGATCACAAAGCCCGGCAGGGTAACGTTGACCTTCTCGGTTTTCCCCAGGTACGGGGTGATGTCGATTTCCAGCATTCCCCAGCCCATATCAGCGAAGTCCGGATTATCTCGGTGCGCTGCTGCGCTGGTTGGCATTGGGATGGCCTGGCCGTTGCTGGCGATCTCTTCCAGCATGATATGAGCGACCTCGACAGCGGAGGAATATGCCTCCTCGAAGGTGTCGCCCGCAGTTACAGCGCCTGGAATATCAGGGATCTGGATGCCGGTGGCGGTGTTCTCGTCGCCCCATTCGATGCAGATTGGGTATTGCATAGTTCTCTCCTGCAGAGGTGCAAAGGGTGAAGCCGGGTTATTTCAACCCGGCTCGTTCCTTGATGCTCTTTACCGTGCCGATTGGCAGATCCTTTTTGGGGTGTGGCACTGGTATCGAGTTTGGGTTGTTGGGGTGCTTGAAGATGTGGTGGCTTCCGGTGACACGTTTCAGAACCCATCCAGCTGCTTCAAGCTCCTTGATCAACTGCCTGCTTTGCACCTCCGTCTCCTTGTGTGGTTGATGTGAAAATTATACCTCTAGGCGCATAACATGTAAATACAAAAGATGCGCCTAGAGTTATATTTATGCGGATGACACGCCCAGGCAGCTGGGCTAAGTCGGTAGTGGCGTTCAGTCAAACCCGTGTGGTCACTGATGGACAACGCGATGAGAGTCTGGGGTATGTGACCCAGCGATCCAGACCACCAAGCCGGGAAGCGCCGGCCCTCCGCACCCATTCCAAGGGCTCGCCATGATGGCGGGCCTTTTTCGTTCTGGAGCACGATATGTCCGAGCAGATCCTCGCCAAGCTTGATGCCATACAAACCACCATCGCGGACCTCCGTGCCGAGGTGGGAGGCCTGCAGGCGCAGGTCCTGACAAAGGCGGACAGCACTGCAGTCTCGGCGCTGTCGAGCACCGTTCGCGGTCACTGGAGCAGGATTACTTCTCAGGGCGGGATGATCACAGCTCAGGGCCAGGCGATCACTTCCCTGACGAGCAGGATCGACTTGCCATGCGGTTGCAATAAGGCGGACGCCACGGCAGAAACTGCCCTGGATGCGACTCGCATCCAGTCGTCGAGCGGGGCGATCTCAATTGATTTCGGCAAAGGCCTGATCACTGTAGCGAACCCGAACGGGCCGATCGTGCTCGGCAATCTGGACGCCGCTAAAGGTCGGCAGGTTTTCATCAGCGAGACAAGCGTAGCCTCTGCCGCCATCGCCACCGAGGTGTCTGCTCGGGCCTCTGCTGATGAGGTGTTGTGCAGCCGCATCGGCGCACTGTCCTCAGCGCTCAATGGGAGCGACTTGGCTGACGTGGTGCGCCAAGTGATCCGCAAGGAGCTCCAACCAGGCGGGTTGCTGCATCGCCGCTGATCCCATGCCCGCCATGAGCGGGTTTCATTGTGCTCCCCGCAACGGGAGGAATCGAGATGGCCCATATGCCGCCAGAGAAAGACCCATCCTTCTGGGTGCTGGTACTGACCGCCCTGAGAGAGAACGGCCTTGCAATGGGCCTGACATTCGCCTTGACCTGGTTGCGCATTCAGTACGACGGCAAGGAAACCCGCCCAGTCCGCCAGCTGATCGAGGCAACGCTTGGCGCGTTGATCGTGATGGTGGTTGGCCTGACCGTGAAAGAGTTCGGGCTGAGCATCGCTTGGTCGTTCGCCACCGCTGGCTTTGTCGGCGTGCTGGGCGTTGAACAGGCTCGCCAGCTTGGCAGGCGCTGGGCGGAGCGGAAGGTCGACGGCTGATCCGCGCCACAAAACAGACATGCGCCGTTTTGTGGCGCGAGGTAGAAGCTATGGATTTACCAAAAGACCTCGGGAGCGTTCAGCTGGCTGCATTTCAGAGCTATGCGCCGGACCGGCTCGAAAGCGCAATCCGCGAGACTGTGAGCCTCCTCAATGAACAGGCTGTGTTTCTCGCCGAGAGCAGTCTGAATCGCGTGCAGAAAGCTGGCCTCAGGTTCGTCGTGGAAAAGCTGAACTCCCATCTCAACCATCTGCTCAGCATCCAGCTTGACGTGGTTCGGTCTGGTTGATGGCAAAGGCTCCATACACGCCATGCAAGCTATACGTGGACGGCGCCGACGGCATTGCGGTTGGCGACTTCATCACCACGGCTGCCGGATCTGCATATCTGGTGCAGACGCTCCGAGTGAGCCGCACACGGCCCGAGCGCAAGCACATGGACTGCCTGCGCTGGCCGATAGCCGAGGTGCCGCCTGATGCGCGGTGCTATCAGATGACTTGGTACAAGAGATGAGGAGTACCGGCATGGCTAGGGTGCATGCAACGATCGTTTGCCGCCAACGCTGGTGGCTGAAGTACTACCTGGCTGGTGTGCTGGCAATTGCGCAGGTCACAGGGCGTGAGCCGAACCCTGGTCGGGTTGCTTACTGGGTCGGTCGCGGATTGAAAATTGAGGTGCACTGATGGCCAGGCTCAAGACGCTCGGCTCTCGCATCAAGGAGAGCGCAGGCTCTCGGGTCAAGGTGGTGAGCCCCGGCAGTTGGCGAAGCGGCATGACCAGCTCCCAGCGCGGCTATGGCTACAAGTGGCAGCAAGCCCGAGAGCGGTACCTGCGCGACAACCCGCTGTGCGTTTACTGCGAGCGGAACGGCCGCACAACTGCCGCCAGGGTTGTCGACCACATCGTTGCTCACCGTGGAGACATGGTTCTCTTCTGGGATCAGGCCAACTGGCAGAGTCTCTGCAAGCTTTGTCACGACTCCGTCAAGCAGGCTGAGGAGGCGTCGGGGCTGGGTGGCTGACACGTCAGCGGGTCGAGGAAGCCTGGCGCAGCGGGTTAGAGGCACGCCAGTGACGTGCCTCGAAAGGGGTAGGGGGGTTAAAAGCAAGGGATTCTCATCTAGCTAGACCGCCACCGACCCCACGTAGACATTTTTCTCCCCCCTGAAGGTTTTTGTTAATGGTGTTAACAGACAAACAGCGACAGTTTGTTGACGCTAAGGCCCGGGGCGCGTCCAACAAAGAAGCAGCGGAAGCCGCGGGCAGTAAGCCCTCGACGGCTGCTGCAGCTGGTTCGCGCTGGGCCAATGATCCGAAGATCGCATCCGCAATTCTGGCTCGTAGAGCAGAGCTCAGTGTTAACCCTGAGCCGAAAAGGCGGCGCAGCAAAGCGAAGGCCGATGAAGCCAATGAAGACCCCCTCGAGATCAATGAGGCCGACGGAGAGTTCCTAAGTTGCCTGCCTTCAACTGATGATCCATTGGTTTGGCTGCTCGCGCTGATGAACGAGCCCCGGGCGAAAGTCTTCGACCGGCGCAACGCTGCGCAGACCGCCGTGCCGTATATCCACGGGAAGAAGGCCGAGGCGGGCAAGAAAGAGCAGAAGGCGGAGGCCGCGAAAGAGGCTGGCAAGGGCAAGTATTCTCAAAGCAAGCCGCCCCTCACTGTAGTCAAGGGGTGACGCATGCTTTGGACCACGGCCTGCCCAGACTGGTGGCGGCGCCTGGCTGCCTGCGAATCAATCATCCCTGAACCGCTTTTCCCCCAGGAAGCAGAAGAGAGTCTTGAGGTTTTCAAGGGGCTGCGCATTGTCGATGCCCCAGGTAGCCCAACCATTGAAAGTGCATGCGCCCCATGGGTACTGGCTTTCGCAGGGGCTGTGTTCGGCAGCTACAACAGCGAGACAGGTGAACGTCTCATTCGGGAGTTCATGCTTTGCATCCCGAAGAAGAACAGCAAGTCGACCATCGCCGCCGCGATCATGCTGACGGCCCTGGTTCGAAATTGGCGCATGTCAGCCGAGTTCATCATCCTCGCCCCGACCAAAGAGATTGCCGACAACGCCTTCGTGCCGGCGAAGGACATGGTCAACAACGACGACGAGCTGAAGGACCTGCTGCATGTGCAGCCACATCTTCGGTTGATCACTCACCGTGAGACCGGCGCCACGCTGAAGGTGGTCGCCGCCGACAGTG
>NZ_BCBQ01000141.1:0-10357 GCF_001320885.1 Pseudomonas sp. NBRC 111140 | reverse complement strand
AACTGGGCGTGAAGATGGGCGAACTGGAGCAACGTGCCTACGAGCTGGCCGGCGAGGAATTCAACCTCGGCTCGCCCAAGCAGTTGGGCGCGATCCTTTACGACAAGCTTGGCATGCCGGTGCTGAGCAAGACCGCCAAGGGCCAGCCCTCCACCGCCGAAGCGGTGCTCGATGAGCTGGCCTTGCTCGGTTACCCACTGCCTGAGGTACTGATGCAGTACCGCAGCCTGAGCAAGCTCAAAAGCACCTACACAGACAAGCTGCCGGGCCAGATCAACCCCCGCACCGGGCGTATCCACACCTCCTACCAGCAGGCTGTGGCGGCCACTGGCCGGCTGTCGTCGAGCGACCCTAACCTGCAGAACATCCCGATCCGTACCGCCGAAGGCCGGCGCATCCGCCAGGCGTTCATCGCCAGCCCAGGATACAAACTGCTGGCGGCGGACTACTCGCAGATCGAGTTGCGCATCATGGCCCACCTGGCCAAGGACGAAGGCTTGCTGCACGCTTTCCGCAACGACCTCGACGTGCACCGCGCCACGGCGGCGGAAGTGTTCGGTGTGGCCTTGCAAGACGTCACCACCGACCAACGTCGCAAGGCCAAGGCCATCAACTTCGGCCTGATCTACGGCATGAGCGCCTTTGGTTTGGCCAAGCAGATCGGCGTCGACCGCAAGCAGTCGCAGGATTACATCGACCGCTACTTCGCCCGCTACCCAGGCGTGCTGGCCTACATGGAACGCACCCGCGCTCAGGCGGCCGAGCAAGGTTTTGTCGAAACCCTGTTCGGCCGTCGTCTGTACCTGCCGGACATCAACGCCAAGAACCCCGCCCTGCGCAAAGGCGCCGAGCGTACGGCGATTAACGCGCCGATGCAGGGCACCGCGGCCGACATCATCAAGCGGGCCATGGTCAATGTGGATAACTGGCTGAGCGAGAGCGGGCTGGATGCCCGAGTGATCCTGCAGGTACACGACGAACTGGTACTCGAGGTACGCGAGGACCTGGTTCAGCAGGTGAAAGATGAAATTCGCCAGCACATGAGCCAGGCAGCGCAGCTGGATGTACCGCTACTGGTGGAGGCAGGAATTGGTGCGAATTGGGACGAAGCTCACTGATTGAGCAGGGAAAGCTGTGTAGGATCTGCGACGTAGCGACGCGGATCCTGGCACCGCTCAGTGCCATTGGTGCTGAAGTTTCATGAAACTATCGCAAATAGTTTTCAGGGCTTCGGAACTAAACCGGTGAAGCGGAACTCAGAGTAACTGAATGGCTGGTGAAGCCCTTCGATGCTCCTATGTTGTGTTAAGTGTTGGCAGATATCTGGACCCCGCCCTAGCGGTCCGGACTTGGACCCCGAACTTCCCCCTCCCCATACGAAGTCCGGGGTTTTTTTTGCCCGGAATTTGCCACCAAGGTGCCCCGCTCCCACAAGAGCGGGGCAGTGCAGCTTCAGGCGACTGGCTTGTCTTCCAGCTCCATCCAGCCCGCCAGCACCCGGTAGGCGTCTTCCACGCCCAGGCGCTTGGGTGCCGAGAACAGCTGGATGGTCACGCCATCGCCCCAGCCCTTGCGGATTTCCGACTGCACCTTGAGCAAGGTGTTCTTGCCCGCGCCGTGGGTCAGCTTGTCGGCCTTGGTCAGCAGGATGTGCATCGGCATGCCGCTGGCCTTGGCCCAGTCGAGCATCATCTTGTCGAAGTCGGTCATCGGGTGGCGCACGTCCATCATCAGGATCACGCCACGCAGGCACTCCCGGCTGCCCAGGTAGGCTTCCAGGTGTTTTTGCCAGTGCTGCTTGAGCGGAATCGGGACTTTTGCATAACCGTAGCCCGGCAGGTCGACCAAACGCCGTTCATCGTCCAGACTGAAGAAATTCAACAGCTGGGTGCGCCCTGGAGTTTTCGAGGTACGCGCCAGGCTGGCATGAGTCAGGGTGTTGAGGGCGCTGGATTTGCCGGCGTTTGAACGGCCGGCAAAAGCCACCTCGTAACCCTGGTCGTCCGGGCATTGTTCGACCTTGGCTGCGCTAAGGGCGAATGTGGCTTTCTGGCAGAGGCCGAGGATGGGGTTCTTGACTTGCATGGGATATCCGATGTGGGTGTTGCCTGACTCTGTAGGCCCGAGCCTGGCAAGCGGTGTCGTTTCCGTTTGGATGGCGGAAGTATATAATGCCCCAGTTTTTGTGTGCTCATTCTCCCAGCGAAGGAGAACGGGCATGGGGTGTCGAACAATAGCTCGCGCAACAGAACGCAGCGCGGCCCCCAACCCTGAAGGTCGTTCCGCATGGCGAAATGGCTGCTTGCTGTCGGTATGTTCCTGCCGGTTTTCAGCGCACAGGCTACACAGGATCCCGAGGTGTTGTACAACCGCACGTGTGCGGCCTGTCACACCGGGCAGTTGCCACAGGCACCCAGACAGGGTGACCGGGCGGCTTGGGAGCCAAGGCTGGCGCAAGGCATGGAGGTACTGGTGAAGCACGTGACCCAGGGTTTCAAGGCTATGCCGCCGCGTGGATTGTGCATGGACTGCAGTGCCGAGGACTACCGTTTGGTCATCCTTTGGATGAGCGGCAGTCCCGATACATAACATTTCACCCTTAGCCGTGTTGGATTAGCTGATGAACAAACTAGTCGTGAGTCTGCTGTTGACCCTGGGTGTCGCAGGTGCGGCCACTGCTGCGCAACCTATCAAAGGCGATGCCGCCGCTGGCCAGGCCAAGACTGCCGTCTGTGGCGCCTGCCACAACCCCGACGGCAACAGCCTGGCACCGAACTTCCCGAAACTGGCCGGCCAAGGCCAGCGCTACCTCGAAAAACAACTGCACGATATCAAGTCGGGCAAGCGTACCGTGTTGGAGATGACCGGCATGCTGACCGCCTTCAGCGACCAGGACCTGGCCGACATCGCCGCCTACTTCTCCAGCCAGAAAGGTAGCGTGGGCGCTGCCGATCCCAAGCTGGTCGAGCGCGGCCGTTCGCTGTTCAATGGCGGCGACCTGGAGAAAGGCATGCCTGCCTGCACCGGCTGCCACTCGCCCAACGGCGCAGGCATCGCTTTGGCCGGCTTCCCGCACCTGGGTGGCCAGCACTCTCAGTACGTGACCAAGCAGCTCACGGACTTCCGCGAAGGCAACCGCACCAACGATGGCGATGCCATGACCATGCGCACCATTGCCGGCAAGCTGAGCAACCACGACATCGAGGCGTTGGCCAGCTATATCCAGGGCCTGCATTAACTTTCAGTTAATGTTGTAGGCCAATGATGAAAGGGCGGCCGGGCCGCCCTTTTTTCAGTCCGCAGCCGTTACACTACAGAACTCGGCCCTTCCCGGCCTGTCTCAGTGCAGGTCGCGTCGTGGCGACCCATGACTGCTCAGGAGTAAAGCATGCGTAAACTGATTCTCAGCGCTGCGCTGGTCGCCGCCAGCGTATTCGGTATGACTGCCGTCCAGGCCGCGGAGCCTGTTGCCGGCAAGGAATACATCGAGCTGAGCAACCCTGTTCAGGTTTCCGTGCCTGGCAAGATCGAAGTGGTCGAGCTGTTCTGGTACGGCTGCCCTCACTGCTACCACTTCGAGCCGGTCATCAACCCGTGGGTCGACAAGCTGCCCAAGGACGTCAACTTCAAACGCGTACCGGCCATGTTCGGTGGCCCGTGGGATGCACACGGCCAGATGTTCCTCACCCTCGAAGCCATGGGCGTCGAGCACAAGGTGCACGCGGCGGTGTTCGATGCCATCCAGAACCAGCGCAAGCATTTGACCAAACCAGAAGAGATGGCCGACTTCCTCGCCACTCAGGGCGTGGACAAGGACAAGTTCCTCGCCACCTTCAATTCGTTCGCCATCAAGGGCCAGGTCAACCAGGCCAAGGAACTGGCGAAGAAGTATGAAATTACCGGCGTACCGAGCATGGTGGTCAACGGCAAGTATCGCTTCGACCTGGGTACCGCTGGCGGGCCGGAAGGTGTACTGAACGTCGCCGACCAGCTGATCGAGAAGGAGCGCGCCGCTAAGTAAGCGGCGTAACCCATGCCCCGCCTCAGAGCTACGCGTGGCATTGGCCTGCACCAGCCGCAGGTCAACGAGCACCACCTGCAGGCCCCAGGCCTGCCCGAGGATGGTCGGCTGCGGCTGCTCAGTTTCAACATCCAGGTGGGCATCAGCACCGAGCGCTACCGGCATTACCTGACCCGTAGCTGGCAGCACTTGCTGCCGCACAACGGGCGGGCCGGCAACCTGCAGAAGATCGGCAAGCTGCTGGGTGACTTCGACCTGGTGGCCCTGCAGGAAGCCGATGGCGGTAGCCTGCGCTCGGGCTACGTCAACCAGGTGGAACACTTGGCCCATCTGGGTGCCTTCCCCTATTGGTACCAGCAGCTCAACCGTAACCTCGGGCGTTTTGCCCAGCACAGCAACGGCGTGCTCAGCCGCCTGAAACCGCAACTGCTCGAAGACCACCCGTTGCCAGGGCCGGCCGGGCGTGGTGCGATCCTGGTGCGTTTTGGCGAGGGCAAAGATGCGCTGATCGTGGTGATGATGCACCTGGCATTGGGGGCCAAGACCCGCGCCCTGCAGCTGGGCTACATTCGCGAGCTGATTGGCGGTTACCGTCACCAGGTACTGATGGGCGACATGAACACCCATGCCACCGACCTGCTGGAGCATTCGCCGTTGCGCGACCTTGGCCTGGTTGCCCCGCAAGTCGAAGCCACTTTCCCCAGCTGGCGACCGCAACGTTGCCTGGACCATATCCTGCTCAGCCCAAGCCTCACTTTGGAGCGGGTCGAGGTGCTGGCGCAGCCAATTTCCGACCACCTTCCCGTTGCTGTCGAGATTCGATTGCCTGATGCATTGACTGTGGATACGCTGCCGGTTTTGAGCTAATTGCCATCACCGTTTGCGGACCTGGGCATGACTGAAGACGCAGAGCGCTGGAAAGAAAAATACCTGAAAAGCATCGAGCAGCAAGAAAGGCTCGAACGCCGTTGGGATGCCCGTCTTGACTTGCTGCGTCGCGGCCTGGTGCGTAGCACCCTGGCTGCCGAAGGCAGTGACAAGATCGTCGATGAGTGCATGAAGGAAATGCGCGATGTCATCCGCAGCGACAATATGGACGCCGGCCTTGCCGGGTTGATTCCGCGCCTTGAAAAAGCGGTGTTGGACTCCGAACAGCGTCGCGAAACCCGCATGAACCAAGTCAGCGATGCGCTGACCGCACTGGTTGGCCAACTGCAAGGCTTACCGCTGCCCAGCGATATCTCGCGGCCATTGAAAAAACTGGCGAAGAAGCTCGACGGCGGGGTTGCCCAGTCACGCGAGCTGCCGCCGCTGCTGGGCGAGTTGAGCGGCCTGCAGGGGCGCGCGCTGTCGGCCTTGGGCAAACCCGGCGAAGACGCCCGGCCAGGTTTTCTGCAGCGTTTGTTCGGCAGCCGCGAAGAAGACGCACAGGCGGAGGCAGCGCTTGCGCCGGTGGCGCAGCCAGCGGCCGAGGCCCAGCCCCAGGCAGCGGGGAGCATCGCACTCTTGCCGCCCGATGACGTCGACGCGCTACAACCGTTGCCGGGCCCTGCTGCCTCCTGCGCCGAGGTGACGGACGCGCCCGAGGCTGAGCTGGAGGTTTCTGGCCCGGCGCTGATCGAGTCGGTCGAAACGCAGCCCGCCTCGTTGCCGCAAATGCCACAGGATGAAGCACCAGTGGCAGAAGCTGCCGCCAGCGAGCCGCTGGCTGAGGCAGAGCCACTACAGGCTCTGGAAGAAACCTTCGGTGAAGACGGCCCCTATGCCCTGCCCTATGCGGTGGAGCCGCCTTACAGCCAGGTTGCCGCGCACATCGAGCAAACCCTGATCGGCCTGCTCGATGACCTCAGCCTGCCCGAGCGGCACAAGGCCCAGGCGTTGGAAATGCGCGAGCGGGTCGCCCGCGGCTTGAACTGGTATGAGCTGATCCCGGTACTGGATGATCTGGCGGTACTCATGCTGGCGATTACCGACAGCGGCCAGCACGAATTTGAAACCTACCTGCAGCAGCTCAACGAACGCCTGGAAGGTTTCCAGAGCCACTTGCATGAGGCCAGCGCCGGCCATGCCGACAACAGCAGTGCGGCCCGCGAGCTGGATAGCCAACTGCGCGAGCACGTCGATGGCCTGCAGAGCAGCGTGCAAGGCGCCGCCGACGTAGACAGCCTCAAGCACATCCTGGAAAACCGCCTGGAAGGCTTGCTGGTGACCATGGACGAGCACAAGCATGAGCGTGATCGCCGTGAGCAAGAGCTGGCTGGCCGTCTGCAAGGCCTGTCGGAGCGGGTGGCGAACATGGAGCACGAGGCGCTTGGCTATCGCGAGCATCTGGAGGAGCAGCGCCAGAAAGCCCTGCTCGACCCGCTCACTGGCCTGCCCAACCGTGCCGCCTGGAGCGAGCGAGTCGAACGCGAAATGCTCGACTGGCAAGAAAACGGTGGCCATCTGGCGATGGCAATTCTCGACCTTGACCATTTCAAACGCATCAATGACAGCTATGGGCACCTGGCTGGAGACAAGGTCCTCAAGATCGTTGCCGACCAGTTGCGCAAGCGCCTGCGTGTTCGTGATTTCATCGCCCGTTTTGGCGGCGAAGAGTTCGTCTTGCTGCTACCGCAGACCCCGCCGGCGGCCGCCGCACAGGTGGCCGAGCTGCTGCGCGCCACCGTCGAAGCCTGCCCATTTCACTTCAAGGGTGAACGGGTGGTGATTACCACCTCCATCGGCCTGGGCGCATTCCGTCCTGGCGAGCGCAGCGACCAAGTGCTCAAGCGCGCCGATGCCGCGTTGTACCGGGCCAAGGAGCATGGGCGCAATCGCGTCGAACAAGGTTAGCCAGTCACGTCGATCCACGGCAGGCGCAGCTGTGGGGAGCACGTTATACTGTAGCGCTCATACGCTGAGGCCACTGACGTGCTTTCCACGCTTAAAAAAACCCTGATTTCCTTTTTGTTGTTGTCTGTCGCCGGTTGCTCGACGGGCCTGCGCATCGACCGCAGCCACCCTTCAGCCAATCAGGACAACCGCATCCAGTTCGTTGTCCTGCACTACACCAATGCTTCGCTGGAGCGTTCTCTGGCGTTGCTTACCCACGGTGAGGTCAGCAGCCATTACTTGATCGGCGATGGCCCGGCGACGGTGTATCAACTGGTGGATGAAAACCGTCGTGCCTGGCATGCCGGTGATAGCCAGTGGCAGGGGCGCACCTGGCTGAATTCCTCGTCCATCGGTATCGAGATCGTCAACCCGGGCTTCACCGACACCCCGAACGGCCGTGTCTGGCACCCTTACAGCGAGGCGCAGGTCCAGTCGTTGATCGCGCTGCTCAAGGACATCGTCAAACGCAATAACATCGAACCCCGCCATATCATCGGCCACAGCGACATCGCCCCGCTGCGCAAGCTGGACCCAGGGCCATTGTTCCCGTGGAAGCGCCTGGCCGACGCCGGGCTGGGTATCTGGCCGGATGCCAACGCGGTTGCACGGCAGCAGGCCTACTTCAGCGTCAACCCGCCAAGCATTGGCTGGTACCAGCAGGAACTGGCACGTTTTGGCTATCAAGTCGAACAGACCGGCGTGCTGGATGTCGCTACACGCCATGTGATCGCTGCCTTCCAGATGCGCTTCCGCCCGCAGCGCTTCGACGGCATGCCGGATGCGCAGACAGCCGCGATGCTGCAGGTGCTCAACCGGATGCGCTAAGCCTGTGTAGCCCGCAGCGAAGCGCCAAACGGTGCGGGTGATTCTCGATTCAGTTGCTATACCTTAGTTATCAACTGGATGCCTTTGATGTCAGCACTCATCGCCTTGCTGCGCCAAATTTTTTACCGCCCCTGGATGCTGGCCACCTTGGCAGCGTTGGCCAGCGCTGCGTTATTGCTCTCTGCCAGCATCGGCATTGCCCTGCAACAAATGAAGCAAAGCGAAAGCGAACAGATGAACGCCCAGGGCGAGCGTTTTCTGGATCGCCTCGAACAGGTGTTCGGCCAGTTGCGCGAAGGGGTCGACCTGCTGCAGGCCCAGCCATTGCGCGGCTGCAGCCCGGCGATGCTGGCAGCCTTGCAGCAGGTTGGCCTGAGCTCGCGGTTCATCTATGAAGCGGCCTATGTGGATGGCGACGTTGCCTGCTCCAACCGCGGTGACGAGCGCGCGTTCGTTCCCTTGCGAGCGCCGGATATCCAAGGCCCGACGTACAGCTACTGGCTTAACACCACCACCGAGCCGAACGAGAACCTGGCAGCACTGATGCTGGGCCGTGGCAAGTTTCTGGTTTCCACCTCGCGTGGTCACTTGACCGATGTAGTCGACCTGCCCCCAGGCGGCAGCCTGGTGGTGGTGCTGGACAATGGCGCGCGGGCCATCCCCGTGCTCGGCCCGCCACAGGTATGGCCACCACCCTCGGCCTGGTCAACCAGCCACAAGTCGCTGCTGGAACTCAGTGATCGGCTGATCTACCGAATGCCAACCAAGTCACCGGATTACCAGCTTGTACTGATCGCGCCGCGGGCCAGCCTGCCGCTGAGGATGAACGGCATGCTCTGGTTGCTGTTCCCCGGTAGCGTGCTGGCGGCCTGCTGCATCGGTTGGCTGGTATTGCAGTTGATCCTGCAACGGCGGTCGATGAGCTCGGAGTTGCAGAATGCCTTGCGCCGTGGAGAGTTGCAGGTGCTGTACCAGCCAATCATCGAGCTCGACAGCCGGCGTTGCGTTGGGGCCGAAGCCTTGGTGCGCTGGCGCCGTCCGGACGGCACGCTGACCAGCCCGGACCTGTTCATTCCGTTGGCGGAGAATACCGGGCAGATTCGCCAGATCACAGACTTTGTCCTGCAACGTGTACTTGAACAATTAGGGCAGTTGCTGCGCTCGCACCCCAAGCTGTACATATCGGTAAACCTGGCGGCCTGCGATGTGATGGTGCCTCGTATCGGCCGGGTGGCGGCGCGCTTGCTGGCGTTGCATCGCGTGGCACCCAGCCAGATCGCCTTCGAGGTAACCGAGCGCGGCCTGATCGACGTGGTGGTGGCCCGCGACAACCTGCAGGCGCTGCGCGCCGTGGGGCATCAAGTGCTGATCGACGATTTTGGTACCGGCTATTGCAGCCTTGCCTACTTGCAGACCCTGCCAGTGGACTGCCTGAAAATCGACAAGGCGTTTATTGATGCCCTGGGCCATGATGCCGCCAGTAGCGGCGTGGCTCCGCATATCATCCGCATGGCCCATGACCTGCACCTACGGGTGATTGCCGAAGGTATCGAGTTCGAGGACCAGGCGGTGCTACTGAACAGTGAGGGAGTCAATTACGGCCAAGGCTGGCTGTTTGCCCGGCCACTGAACGCCCGTCAATTTGCCGAGCTGGTGACCCGCGGGCACCTGCCACGTCGGGTTTAGGCGCATTACAGCATTCATACCGGCAATGCCATGTAGAACTGGGTCCCTTGCCCTGGCCGTGAAAATACGCCCATGCGCCCGCCGTGCAGTTGCACGATCTCTTTGCACAACGCCAGCCCCAGCCCTGCGCCACCTTTCTTGCGGCCTACCTGCACGAAAGGCTCGAAGATGCGCCCTTGCTGCCCATAGGCAATGCCCTCACCGTTGTCCTCGATGCTGATGATCACCCGCTCCGCATGTCGCCTGGCATGCAGGCGGATGCGCCCGCCGTTGGCGGTATGGCGGATGGCATTGTGCAGCAGGTTGTCCAGCACCCGGTCCAGCTGGGCGACGTCGGCCTGAATGCGCGGTAGTGGCGCTTCCAGCTCCTTGAGCAACTCGATCTGCTTTTGCTGCGCCTGCTCGGCAAAGCGCAGCTGCGCACGCTCCAGCAGTTCGTCGAGGGCGCAGGGGGCCAGCTCGAGCTTTTGCAGCCCGCTCTGGTATCGGGAGAAGTTGAGCAGGTCGTTGATCAACTGGGTCAGGCGCTGCATTTCTTCGCCGATGGTTTCCAGCAGGTCGTTCTCGCGTGCATCGGGCGGGAACTTGACCCGCTCGCGCAGCAGGCCGAAGGCCATGTGCATGCCGGTCACTGGGGTACGCAGTTCGTGGGAGGCGCGCAGCACGAACTCGCTGCGCACGCGCTCGAAGGCTCGTTGCTCGGTCACATCGTGCAGCACCATCACCGCGCCGAGGATGGGCCCCTGCGGGTGACTGACGGGGGTCAAGCTGTAGGTGAGCAGGCGTGTTTCTTCATCGACTTCGATGTTCAGGTCGTCCGGTTGACGGTCTAGGCTACCTCCGCGCAGTACCTGGCGCAGCTGTTGCTCAAGCTCTGGTCGCTGCAGGGCGTTGGCCAGGCCGCTGCCCACGCGGCTGTCGCTCCAGCCGAGCTGGCGTTGCGCCACG